>NZ_JBATWY010000184.1:0-6674 GCF_049672945.1 Haloferula sp.
TCAAGCCTTCGCCTTCTTCTCCATCCGCTTGCGGACGTTCGGATCGAGGATGCGCTTGCGCAGGCGGATGTTGTTCGGAGTCGCTTCCACCAGCTCATCCTGCTCGATGTATTCGATGGCGCGCTCAAGCGAGAAATCGACAGGCGGCGCGAGCTTGGAAGTCTTGTCTTTTCCAGCCGAACGCATGTTGTCGAGATGCTTCTCCTTCACGGGATTGACCGGAAGGTCATTCGCACGTGGGTTTTCACCAACGAGCATGCCCACGTAAATCTTGTCGCCCGCTCCGACGAAGAGCTTGCCGCGAGCCTCGAGCAACTGTAGCGAGTAGGTCGTCGCCGTGCCGGTATCCATGGAAACAAGCGTTCCGGTAATCCGCGTGACGATCTCACCGGCATGCGGACCATACTCAGAGAAGAGGTGGCTCATGATCCCGTGACCGGAAGTCAGGTTCACCAGTTCGGTCTCGAAGCCGATCAGGCCACGAGTCGGAATGCGTGCCTGAATCAGACTGCGCCCACTGGCTTCCACATCCATGTGTTCAAGAATGCCCTTCCGAGCTGCGAGAGCCTTGAGGATTCCCTGGGTGTATTCGTCCGGAGCTTCGACGTAGAGGGTTTCGAACGGCTCTAGAAGCTGACCTGCCTCATCGCGGCGGTAGATCACCGTCGGCCGGGAAACCAGCAACTCGTAACCTTCACGGCGCATCGTTTCCACCAGCACCGCGATCTGCATGGCGCCACGCGCGGAAACGGTGAAGACACCGGAAGTATCCGTGTCTTCCACTTCAATCGAGATATTCGTTTTGGTCTCCTTCATCAGGCGATCGCGGATCGCGCGCGAAGTCACGTGCTTGCCATCCTTACCGGCGAAGGGACCATCATTGATCGAAAACTGCATCTGCACGGTCGGCGGATCGATGGCGACGAAGGGAAGTTGTTCGGCATCCTCGCTGGCCGCGAGCGTGTCTCCGATATCAATATCTTCAATGCCGGCAGCCACTCCGACGATGCCACCCGCACCACAGCCTTCGGAGTCGGCGGTTTCCAGACCGGAGTAGGTAAAGGTCTTGCCGACCTTCGAGCGGACCCTCGTGCCATCCTTGCGAAGCAACCAAATGTTGTCGCCCTTTTTCACCGAACCACCAAGCACCTTGCCGATCGCCACACGACCGACGTAGTCATCCCACTCGATGTTGGAAACGAGCATCGAGAACGGCGCATCTTCCTTGGCGTCCGGTTCCGGGATGTATTCGATGATCTTGTTGATCAGCGGCACGCAGTCCTTCCGCTCACCGTCGGGCGTATCCATGAAGTAGCCGTCACGAGCCGAACCGTAGAGGAACGGAGCTTCGAACTGATCTTCGCTGGCATCGAGATCAAGGAAGAGTTCAAGCACCTGATCGTGGACCTTTTCAGGAGTGGAAAGCGGGCGGTCCACCTTGTTCACCACCACAATCGGCTTCAGACCCTCCTGCAGCGCCTTGCGCAAGACGAAACGGGTCTGAGCCTGTGGTCCACCCGTTGCATCAACCACAAGGAGCACCCCGTCGACCATCTTCATCACCCGCTCCACCTCGGCGCCGAAGTCGGCGTGACCCGGGGTATCCACGATGTTGATCGTGTAGCCTTCCCACAAAATCGCGGTGTTCTTGGCCTTGATGGTGATGCCCTTTTCCTTCTCCAGATCCATCGAGTCCATCGCCCGCTCCTGCGTGGCCTGGTTCTCACGATAGGTGCCCCCGGCTTGAAGAAGCTGATCCACGAGGGTGGTCTTCCCGTGGTCAACGTGAGCAATAATGGCGAGATTTCGGACTTTCAGAGACATGGCGATATGGCCCGGATCGGACGGGCGCGCGGGCTATGCCTCCATTTCCCGCCCATGGCAATAGCGGAGTGGCGCTTTGGGAGCAGCATAACTGGGCAAGGCCGCTTTCAGGCCCCCATCCAATGTTCCAAGCTCAGATCCTCCTCAATTTCCTTCCCATCAAGCAGCCACTCCACCAGCCGTCTCGCCACGCCCGGCGCATAAAGTGAGCCTTTCGAGCCCAATCCATTCAATCCCACGCTTCCATCCGCCAGTCGCCCGATAAGCGGCATGCTGCGCCTGACAATCGGCCGGATGCCCGCTTCGTGAGCCACGACTTCGAACTCCGTGATCCCCAAACGGCTCAAAATCTCCTCGACCCGGATTCGCCCGGCCCTCGTCGGCTCGCCATTCAGCTGCTCCCATTCGTAGGTCGAGCCCGCCCGAAACAGCCCGTCCCCGATCGGCACCAGCCAGCCGCCGCCACCAATCAGAATCCGGCCCGGATCCGCCCCCGGAGCCCTCAAGGTCAGAATCTCTCCCTTGGCACATCGATGCTCACCCATGGCTCCCTTCATCAGGCCGAAAGCCCCCTCGCACCGAACAAGCTCACTCAGTCCGAGGCTTGGTTTCGGAGTTGATTTCCCGACTTCCTCAACGAGGGAGCGGCGGGATACCTCACAAAACCCCTTCACATCCACTCTTCCGCCACCCCTCAAAGTCACCGCTGCCCTCCAGCCATCAATCTCTTCTTCAAGCTTCTCGACCCACGGCTCAACCTCCGGAAGCTCGAGCTTCTTCGACACTTTGCGCCAATCCTTGTCCCCCACCAAACGCACCACAGGCATCGGAAACCACAATCGCCTGCCAGTCAGCTCGCCAACCCGTTCGAAAAAATCAACCGCCTCCAAGTGAAAATCGCCAATCCTCCAGCTGGGTTCAAAATTCTTCCCGGTCACCGGATTCATCAGCCCTGCTGCCACCCCTGACGCCGCACCCTTTTGAAAATCCTCAAGCGCACGGAACCCCACGCCGCGCCAATGCAAATGCCAGCCCACACAGCAGCCCGCCAAGCCCATCCCCGAAATCTCGAATCGCTCTATTTCGGACATCCGCGCCCTTCTACACCTCGAAGCCTACTATGCCGACATGTTTTCTTTCATGTTAAAATACGTGCCAATAATTCACTTCAGAGAAATTATTATTTGGCGTTTCGGCACTTCCGCGATAGCCTTCCGCAACGTTTCAACCGATGTCTGATCCCTCATTCATGGACTTCTCCGTCCTCCGTGATGTCCGCAAGCAAGCGGGCATGACCCTTGATGAACTCGCCAAACGATCTCATCTCTCCATCGCCAGCCTCTCGAAGCTGGAACGGAACCAATCCATGGTCAGTGTCGACACCTTGTTCCGCATCGCCAAGGTCTTCGGTCTCTCCGCCTCCGATCTCCTCTCTCTCGCGGAATCCCGAACCGCCCACATCAAGAAAATCCATTGCTACCAATCCGGACCCTTTGATTTTGAGAAACTCTCCTGGCAGGGCGTCGATTTGTTCCATGCCTCCGCCAGCACTGGCACCTCGCTCCAGCACCCGGAAGCTCACGGCGACGAACACGAAATCTGCTGGGTTCGCCAAGGGAAAATCCACATCGCCTTCTCTCACGAGGAGCACACCTTGGGCCCAGGTGAAGCCATCAAGTTCGACGCCGTCCTCCCCCACACCTACGAAATCCTCGAGGACGCCGAACTCATCATCGCCCATCTAACAAAGACTCACCGCTTCTAAATAGGGTGAAGGACTTTCCAAGTCCTTCATTCCAAACCCGTGCGAAGCACGCACTTTTCCTTAACCATGATCGACCTCAGCTCCGTACCCACTCTCGAATCCCTCTCACCCAAACTCGACCAGTTCTTCAGCCTCGCCAAACAGAAGGTCGAATCCATCGATCGCGAATACGACGATGCCAAAGGCTCCCCCGTCTTCACCGTCGGCGGCAAGTACACCACCCGCGGTTGGACGGAGTGGACCGAAGGCTTCCGCTACGGCATCTCGATTCTTCACTTCGATGCCACCGGCGACGAAAGCTCCCTCAAATCCGGCCGCGATCGCACCGTCGCCGCGATGGCCAGCCACGTCTCGCACATCGGCGTCCACGACCACGGATTCAACAACCTCTCCACCTACGGCAATCTTCGTAGACTGATGCTCGAAGGCCGCATCCCCGATAACGAATGGGAGCGGAACTTCTACGAACTCGCCATCAAGGTCAGCGGCGCCGTCCAGGCCGCACGCTGGACCGAACGCCAGGGCGGCGGCTTCATCCACTCCTTCAACGGACCCCACTCACTCTTCGTCGACACCATCCGCTCCTGCCGCATCCTGATGCAGGCCCACCTCCTTGGCCACACCCTCATGGGTGAAGGAGACAAGGCGATTTCCCTGCTCGAGCGCGCCCTGCTCCACATCGAGTCAACGGCTGCCTACTCCGTCTTCTACGGTGAAGGACGCGACATCTGGGACGTCGCCGGCCGCACCACCCACGAAGCCATCTTCAACACCAAGGACGGCGCCTACCGTTGCCCGAATTCCCAGCAGGGCTACACCGGCTTCTCGACCTGGACCCGCGGCCAGGCCTGGGCCGCCGTTGGCTTCCCCGAAGAACTCGAACTCCTCGCCACCATGCCGGACGCCGCCTTCGAACCCTTCGGAGGAAAGGCCAAATGGGAGGCTCTCATGCTGCGTGCCGCGACCGCCATCGCTGACAACTTCATCGCAAACACCCCGACCGATGGCATCAGCTACTGGGACCAGGGCGGTCCGAACATGCACAAGCTCGGCGACTACCTCAACAAGCCCGCCGATCCCTACAACGAGTTCGAACCCGTCGACTCGACCGCATCCGCCATCACCTGCCAGGGCCTCTTCCGTCTCGCCCGCTACCTTAGGCAGGGGAGCGAGGGCGTCTCGCCCTCATCCAACAACGCGAGCGAAGCGAGCACACTTGCCGACCGCTACGAAAAAGCCGCCCTCGTCACCGCGAACAGCCTTTTCTCGGAACCCTACATCAGCACCGACGAAAACCATCAGGGCCTCCTGCTTCACAGCATCTATCACCATCCGAACGGCTGGGACAACCGCCCCGACCCAAGCAAGGCTCCCTACGGCGAATCCAGTATGTGGGGCGACTACCACGCCATGGAGCTGGCCGTCTACCTCCAGCGCCTCATCAACGGCGGCCCTTACCTTCAGTTTTTCAAGTGATGAACCGCCTTGCCATCCACACCATCACCACCAAGGCCTGGGATCTCCCCACCGCCGCCGCGAAATACTCCGCCGCCGGAGTTCACGGCATGGGCGTCTGGCGACAGTGGCTTGAAGGACGCCCCCTCGAGGAGTCCCGCCGCATCCTCGACGACCAGGGCATCACCGCCGTCTCGCTCGTCCGCGGCGGCTTCTTCCCGCACCTCACTCCTGAGGAGAAGCAGCAGTCCATCGACGACAATCTCCGCGCCCTCGACGAGGCCGCCATCATGGGAGCCTCCCAAGTCGTCCTCGTCTGCGGAGCCAAGCCTGAACTCTCACTCCCCGAAGCGCGCAAGCACATCACCGAAGGCATCGCGGCCTGCATTCCTCACGCCGAAAAACTCGGTGTCAAACTCGCCATCGAACCCCTTCACCCGATGTATGCCGACTGCCGCAGCGCCGTGAACACCATCGGCCAGAGCACTGACATCATCGATCAACTCGGCTCCGACATCGTCGGCATCGCCGCCGACGTCTATCACATCTGGTGGGATCCGAATCTCGAACAGGAGATCGAGCGCGCCGGAAACAAGATCTGCGGCTTCCACGTCTGCGACTGGCTCACCCCGACCAACGACTTCCTCAACGACCGCGGTCTGATGGGCGAAGGCTGCATCGACATCAAAGGCATTCGCCAACAAGTCGAAGCCACCGGCTTCAACGACTGGATCGAAGTCGAAATCTTCTCCGACCGCTGGTGGTCCCAAGACCCCGACGATTACCTCGCCAAAATCATCCAAGCCTACAAAAACCACGTTTGATTTTTTCACCGCCAAGACGCAAAGGACGCAAAGGGAAGATCATCAAATCCCTTTCTGATCTCTGTCTTTCAATATCAAATCCATCCTATCCATCCTGGTCCTGAATTTTAATATACTCAGCCTTGGCGAACTTTGCGTCTTGGCGTTTCAATTTCTTCTAAATCATGAAAACACATCGCATCGGCATCATCATGAACGGTGTCACCGGACGCATGGGCACCAACCAGCATCTGCTGCGCTCCATCGACGCCATCATCAAACAAGGTGGTGTCAAGGTCTCGCCCACCGAGACGATCATGCCCGACCCCATCCTGGTCGGGCGCAATGAAACCAAGCTCAAGGCCCTCATCGACCAGACCAGCGTCGAGAAATACACCACCGACCTCGATTCGGTGATGAAGGACCCGGCTTACGAGATCTACTTCGACGCCCAGTCCACTCTCCGCCGCTTCGAAGCCGTCAAACAAGCTGCCGCCGCGGGCAAGCACGTCTACTGCGAGAAACCGACCGCGATCAAAACCGAGGACGCCTACAAGCTCTACGAGATCTGCCGTGATGCCGGAGTAAAGAACGGCGTCGTCCAGGACAAGCTCTGGCTCCCAGGCCTCGTCAAATTCATGCGCCTCAAGGAAAACGGCTTCTTCGGCGACATCATGTCCGTCCGCGGCGAGTTCGGTTACTGGGTTTTCGAAGGCCACACCGTCCCTCCCCAGCGTCCGTCCTGGAACTATCGCAAGGAAGACGGTGGCGGCATGATCATCGACATGCTCTGCCACTGGCGCTACGTCATCGACAATCTCTTCGGC
>NZ_JBATWY010000185.1:0-55123 GCF_049672945.1 Haloferula sp.
GAAGCTACCGTCGGCAGGGTTTTTCATGGAGAAAAATCTAACAAAAAATCAACGACGGACGGCCTTAATCACGTGCCATTCGGGCCTGAGTGGTTTTGGACCTCGAAGGAAGATCTGGGAAACATGAAGCCGGCCGGAGATATTGTCGCAATGCTGGAGCGGTGCAACCAGCGGAATGCCAACTACCTGCTCAATATTTCGCCTGACAAAACCGGACTCATCCCCGACTACGCCATGCAACGGGCACGGGAAGTCGGAGAGATATTGCGTGACCGCCCGAGTTCAGCGCGGACGACCCAAACTATTCCAACCCCGGCAGCTGCGGCTCCACTAGCCGACCCCTGAAGAAACAAGTTCGTAGCATTCACCGCCTCCGTTGAAAAGGGTCTGCAAAGAATCGACAAGGCTTTCCCCAAGGAAACTCGGCGGAAGTTTTTTCGTCTACAACCGTATTCCCCACCGCGTCACTTGCATTATAAAACCGCCACCCATGAAGATCCTGCTTTGCCTTCTCGCTCTGGCCACGCCGCTTCTTGCCGGGGAAAAACCGAACTTCGTCTGGATCGTCAGTGAGGACAACTCCTCCCATTGGCTTGGTTGCTACGGCAACAAGCAGGCTGAGACTCCATGCTTGGATGCATTGGCAAAAGAGGGTTTCCTTTTCGAACACGCCTACTCGAACGCACCTGTCTGTGCCGTCGCACGTGCAACCATCCTCACCGGTGCCTATTCCCCCTCCATGGGCACGCAGCACATGCGTTCACGCCATCCCATTCCACAGAAATACAGGCCCAACGTCGAATACCTTCGCGCCGACGGATACTACTGCACTAACCGAGCGAAGACTGACTACAATTTCGAGGGAGATGACAACTCCTACTGGGACGACTCGTCACACAAGGCCCACTACAAGAACCGGCCGGAGGGGAAACCTTTCTTCGCGATATTCTGTGTCGCGGTCTCCCACGAAAGCTCGCTTTTTGACGACAAGCCTACTGAACCGAAACGGCTCATACCGGAGCAAGTTGACCTTCCTCCCTATCTCCCGGACCTCCCGGAGATCCGTAAGGACTACGCCCGCTACATTGACCGCATCGCGGAGATGGACTCCCAAGTTGGCAAGATCCTCGAAGAACTCAAGAATGCAGGCCTAGCGGACAACACCATCGTCATCTACTCCTCGGATCACGGTGGTATCCTCCCGCGCGGGAAACGCTACCTCGAGGAAACCGGCGTGAAGATTCCACTGATCGTGCAGATCCCGAAAAGATTCAGAAGTCTCTCCCCCTTCAAAGCGGGCGAGCGGGTCGTCGAACCGGTTTCCTTCGTCGATTTCTCGCCGACCTTCCTCTCCCTTGCAGACATTGAAACCCCGAAGCAGATGCAGGGCAGAGCTTTTCTCGGTACCAAGCGCGTCGAACCTGAGGAGGATGAAATGGAGTTCCTGTTCGCCGACCGCTTCGACGAACTTTACGGCCTGCGCCGAGGTCTGACGGACGGGAGGTGGAAATACATCCGCAACTTCAATCCCCATTTTCCGGCCGCTCCCTATTCGTCCTATCAATTCCGCCAACCCGGCTGGATCGCCTACAGAAAGGCATGGGAAGAGCACAAGCTCAGTGGCATTCACAAGGCACTCTGGGAACCTACAGGCACATCGGAACAGCTCTATGACCTTGCGACAGACCCATGGGAGGTCAACAACCTCGCTGCAGATCCCCAGTACATGAGGAAGCTCATCGCATTGCGGGAACGCCTTAAAGCAACGATGAAAGAAGTTCAGGACACCGGACTGATCCCCGAACCGCTCTTCGGCACGCTTTCCAAGGGAACCACCATTGCGGACTATGTGCAGAGCGATCAGTTCGATGTCTCAAAAGTCACTGATCTTGCCTTCACCGCCACTGAAGTGGATGCGGTAAATATCCCCACACTTAAAGAGGCTCTCACCTCGGAGGATGTCGTCGTCCGCTACTGGGGAATCATCGGACTCCGTGCTCTCGGTGATCAAGCCGCCCATGAAGCCGACGCCCTCGTCCCCCTTCTCAAGGACCAACATGCCGTCATCCGGACCACCGCTGCTGATGCCATTTTCGCCTTCGGAAATGAGGATCTCGCCGCGAATTCCCTCGTCACCGACGTGGCCAGTGAAATGGATGGCCCCTCGCTTCTCAATCTTCTCAACACGCTCCGCAGTCTCGATCTCCTTGACCAGCTTCCAGACAACTGGGCGGCAGGCAAAGAAATGAAGAGCGAGGATTTCAACTACATCCGTCGTTTCGCCGAGAGTAGTAATAATGCAAAGACGGCATCGCGCGGAGATCACCGGGAATAAAAGAGGTCATAGGCATCAGATGAAATCAACGCCCATATCACCCTTCCTTCGAAGCCCATCGGGTGCTTGCCGGATTGGCTTCTCCAATTGGCTCGGCAGACTCATCGTCGCTTAAGCTCAACACAGTCAACAAGAACCATGAAACCAACAACAGCCATCCTCGTCTTGGCCACTTGCGTAACTACCGCATCCGCACAGGAAAACAAAAACCCGAAACTCCCTAGCGGCTGGCGCGTTCACGACATGGACCGGCCCTTGCCAAAGATCATCACCCCTGGCGACTCACCATCCGACGCGCCATCCGATGCGATCATTCTTTTTGATGGCACCAACCTCGATGCGTGGGTTGGAAGGAAGACCGCCGACAACCCTGAAGGCAAAGCTCAATGGAAGATTGAAGACGGCTATACTGAAGTCGCCGCAGTCGGCAACATCCAAACAAAGCGAAGGTTCGGCGACCTCCAAATCCATCTCGAATGGGCTACTCCTACCATCATCAATGAAGACGCCCAACGCCGGGGAAACAGCGGCATATACCTGATGGGCCTTTATGAAATTCAAATCATGGATGCATACGAAAATCCCGCCTATCCTGACGGCATGGCGGGTGCCGTCTACGGACAAACTCCCGCTCTAGTAAACGCCTCCAAGAAGCCCGGTGAATGGCAGACTTACGACATTATCTTCAAAAGCCCGAGATTCGAGGGACAGAAAATGGTCTCTCCTCCAACTGTTACGGTCATTCATAACGGAGTAGTCGTTCAGAACAACACCGAGATTCTTGGCAGCACCAACCACAATCGTCTCCCTACCGTCAAAGCCCACGCGCCGAAGGCCCCAATCACTCTGCAAGACCACGGTCAACCCGTCCGTTATCGCAACATTTGGGTCCGCGAACTCTAATCCAGCCTGTCGCCAACGATCCCCGATAGCATACACAAATATGAATCGATGAAAACAAAGTCCCCATTGATGTTAATGCCGCTTATTCTTGCTGTTCTCTTTGTCGGATGCGGCAAAGGTTGGGAGATGGATTATGGGAAGCCTGCAGCGCAGTTCCACGAGCAAGACCTTTTGGTGAAGGGAAAGAACTTTGTTGGGAAGAAGATCACGGCAAAGGGTGTTGTGAAAAAAGTAGATACTTCAGATCCCGATTCGGCATGGATTATTCTGTCCGAAGGAACACGTTGCAACTTTGGTGATTTCAGGGCGATGGCGGAGAGCGTCAAGCCGGGTGACACCATATACGTTGACGGGTTCCTCAAGCGTTGTGAGAAAGGCGAGATAGTAATCGACCCAGCGATGTCGCGGGATCCAAAGGCACATTTCGAACCAAAGTAGATCCAACCCCTAACCAATTGTAGCCATGTTACACACCCCTCCATCCTCTTCCGTTTCACTTCCAAACCTCACCCCGGCTTGGCGACGGTGATCAACTCCACCTGTAGCCAGCAAACAACCGAACATCCCCTTTTTCATGAATAACTCACATATCAACTTTTCGCGCCGCCACTTTCTTAAAACCTCCATGGCAGCAGCCGTCGCCGGGCCGCAGATCGTCCGGGCGGAAACGCTTGGCAACAAGACCAAAGCAGGAGCCAACTCCCGCATCGGGCTTGGCTACATAGGTGTCGGACTGATCGCCCAAGGACATGTCGTCAGCTTCGCCGGCATGAAGGACGTCCAACCACTCGCGGTCTGCGACGTCCGCGATTGGAAGGTCAAGGAATCGATCGGGAAGCTCGCCCAACGAGGACACAAAAGTCTCCAATCCACCTCACATTTCGAGGAGGTGCTAGCGAATCCAAAAATTGATGCCGTCTGCATTGCCACCCCGGACCACTGGCATGCGGGAATCGCACTCGCGGCAATGAAAGCAGGCAAGGACGTTTACGTCGAGAAGCCCATGACCCTGACGATCGAAGAGGGCCAGTTGATGGTCGAGGCAGAGAAGAAATATGGCCGAATTGTCCAGGTCGGCTCTCAGCAACGCTCCACGGTCCACTTCCGTATCGCTGTCAACTTGGTCCGCAACGGTCTGATCGGTGATGTGAAGGAGGTATACTGCCAGCTCGGCCGCTTTCCACTACCGCCCGAGAAGGAGACAATCATTCCGGTCCCGCAGGGTTTCGATTACGATCGTTGGTTGGGGCCGACGCCCTTCTACGAATACTCGGACAACCGAGCTAAAGGAGTTTACGGCGGCGGATGGCGCAGCTACTGGGATTATGGTAGTCGTAAGTTCGGCGATTGGGGAGCACACCACTTTGATATCGTCCAATGGGCGCTGGACCGCGATGACACAGGACCGGTCGAGTTCATTCCAGCCGGATACGACGGAAACAAATTTCACCACTACCGCTACGCCGATGGCATCACCGTCTGGCGCGACAAAAAGCCGGACCATGGTCACATGATCCGCTTCATTGGCACCAAGGGTGAAGTTCACGTTAGTCGAGGCAAGATTGCCAGCCTGCCAAAGGATTTGGTGCGCCATCGCTACGGTCCGAACGACATTCAGGTATACGAATCGAAAGACCATCGCCAGAACTTCATCGACTCGATCAAGTCGCGTAAACCGACCATCTGTCCGGCCACTGTCGGGTATCGTAGCGCGGCAATCTGCCAACTCGCCGGCATCGCCGAGCGGCTGGTCCGTCCCCTGAGGTGGGATCCCGTTGCAGGGGAAATCACCAACGATGCAGAAGCAGCCGCGATGCAGAGTCGCCCGCGAAGGAAAGGCTACGAACTGCCGGAGATCGGATAAGGGTATCAAGGGGACTGCGGTGGCGATCAATGAGTCGGGGCCGAATGTTACTGTTTTGAGACGGTTCTTGAGATTCTACCGCCCTTCCGGGGCGGGGTCCAAAGCCTTAAGGTCAAAGGTCGAAAGTCCCTTGGTTCGTGCGTCGATCATCATCCTAGCCCGGATATTTCACCAAAAACTTGCAAACCATTGATTATGAAAGTGCCACCGGGGGGACTCGAACCCCCACGCTGGTTACCCAGCAACGGATTTTAAGTCCGCGGCGTCTACCAATTCCGCCACGGTGGCTCACTAACAAATCATGATCAAATCAACGACGTGCTTCAATCGCTTCGATGGCCCGGCCGACGACCACGGCCATCTCCGATTTCGCGTTCTGCTGTTCCTCTCTGAGAATAACAAGACTCTTCTCTGTTCCAATTTTGGCGAGAAGATTGGCGGCAGAGATCTTGAGGATCGGAGAGCCCTCCTTGAACCTGACCAATACCCTTTCCTCAATCGGCTCGCCCATCTCCCCATACTGCGTCTCCCAAGCGGCCGGATCGTCCGCCCACATCTCGTCAAGAATAGGAATGACCTCTTCGTCCTCCCGCTGAACCATGTAGGTAATGACCGGGCGCGGTACGGTTCCATCCTTTTCCATGAGTGATTTCGCCACCGCGCGGATCGATTCGTCTGATCCATCACCCTCCTCGGACCAGACTCCCAGGGCCTCTGCGATATCACTCTTCATCTCCGTGTCGGCCCGCTCCAGCAATTGCTGCAGCCGCTTGACGATATCACGACGAAACAGCTTGGGCTCCACATCTGCAAGCCGCTGGATCGCCTCCTCCACCCGCCGCGGGTCGATGCTCTCCAGCTCACGTCGATTCAATTCATAAAACGACGGGTTCTCGGGATTCGTAAGCTTGTCGATCGAACCCTGCACGAAGGACTCGTTGTTCACTTCGATCTCCACGACCTGCAGCTCCTCGTGGATCTGAGCGACTTTCCCGAAACGGGTGCAGAGCTCGGCGACTTTCCCCAGATCATTCTCGACATCAATGAGGACCATCAGGAAATCATCAGGAGGGCGTGGATAGAGCCAGGACGCTTCCGAGGCACCGGTCGATCCGCTCAGATACTCGACGACTTGGTGCTTGTTGAAGTCCCGCATGTCACGCAACCAGACCGCGATCGCCGTTTTCCCCTGAACTTCACGATCAGGTCCATACCTGGCGAGAGCCTCCGCCATTGGCTCATAGTGCATTTCCTCCTTGAGGGAAGCAAAGGGGTCGACTTCGACCACGAGCTCTTCTTCGATTTCAAAGGGGGCATAGCCGCCCTGTCCGGTCGACGCGCTCCTCTGGGTTCCCTGCCTGAAGAAAAACGGCAAGGAGATCAGCACCGCAGCAAAAAGCAGACCGACCATCACGCCCTTGGCGCGACTGTGAGGGTTTGCAAAGAAGAGGAGGGAAAATGCGAGTAGGGCCGTAAAACACGCGAGGATCAGCCTTTTGGAGACCGCGGTTCCGTCGAGCAGGCCACCGGGCTCACCTCCAAACATTAGAATCAGGGCAACAATCGCGGCTCCGGCGACTCCTGCGATCCCCAGAATGATCCTGAACGGCGATGTCGGTTCGACAGCTGCCGGTGGCGGCACGTCCTTCTCGTAGATGATGGGTTCAAAGGCAGGCGTGACCGCAGACTTGGTTGGGACCCGGCTGAAGCGATCGAGAGAAGCATTTCGCCGTTCACCAGGGTAAATTTTGCGCTGGCGAACCGTAACCTCGTCATCGACGCGGAATCGCCGGTCGCAGCTGCCACATTCGACCATACGGTTCCGCAGCTCCTGACCGACCTTGAAGCGCTGGCCACAACCAGGGCAGCGGATGGCGATGTCGTCGGATTCGGAATGAGGCTCGTCCATGTGCGGGGAGAGCATTGCCATGGCGGATTCGGTAATGCAATCCCTGTCCGGGGCTTGCCGGTCACCTTTTCAGGAGGTAAAGCACCTGCATGTTACCGCAAATCGAGGACCTGTTGGTCCTGCAGGACAGGGATCGTCGAATCGCCATGCTGGCGGACCAACTCGAGAAACTCCCGATCGACGAGGCCCGTGCCAGAACCAAGCTGGAGGCCGACACCGCAGCGGTGGATGTGGCCAAAAAGGCCATCCTCACCAATGAGATGGAGATCAAGAAGGTGGAACTGGACGTCGATACGCGCAAAACCTCGATCACCCGACTGAGAACCCAGCAGTTCGAGACTCGGAAAAACGACGAATACAGCGCGCTCGGCCACGAAATCGAACGTTACGGGAAAGACGTCGATGTGCTTGAAACAAAGGAGCTGGAACTGATGGAAATAGGCGACTCCCTCAGGGCAACGCTCAAGTCTGCTGAAGAAGCCCTGGCAAAAACCAAACGCTTGGTCGAAGAGGACCTCAAGTCGATCAAAGAGCGCTTTGGAAACATCGAAACCGAACTCGAGGAAACCCGTGCCGAACGCAAGCAACTTGCCGAGTCTGCAGATCCCGACATCGTCCACCTCTATGATCGTCTCTTGAAAACCAAGAATGGTGTGGCCGTGGCACCCGTGAACAATGGCCAATGCGGTGGCTGCCATGTGCGTTTGATCGCGGCCACGTTGATCAAGGCACAAAGCAAGGAAATCGCCCAGTGCGAGAACTGTGCAAGAATCCTCTACATCGAACCCTGAGTTTCAGGGTTGGCTCTGGGTCACCGAATAGAATTCCTTGCGGCGTTCCTCGACCACCACCAGCCAGTTCATCATGCTCACGGGTGGGAGCGCGCCTGGGTGCGTGATGGGGGAAAGATTCACCTCCACCTTGTCATGTTCCAGCTCGTTGTTCGAGCCGTTCTTCATGTCGAGGAGGTGAACCGACTGACCATTGGTTCCAGCGTCACCTGCCAGACTTCCCATTTGGCCTGAAATCTTCAGTCGAAACGGGTTGTTCTCCGCGCCATAGCGTTTTTCGGGAGCGAACAGCGAGCAAGGAGGATAGAAGGGATCGGGCAATCCAGAGCCTAACGGGGCACTCACTGCCGTCGTGTTGAAGTCATCCGCGATGTAGAGCCTGAGATTGGTCACCAGCGAGAAGCCCTCGGGAAAGCTGCTGAGATTGGCACAGTCTTTCAGTATCACCCCATAATCGAGCTCCGTGCAGGGGATGGAGGGCTTGTTGAGGAGCACATTGCCCGGATAGTCGACATTGATGGAAATCGAGTGATTCACCGCCGTATCGTCCGCTCCGATCAATTGAAGAAACTCAGGGAAGCGCTCCGGGTGGATGGAAACGCAGTGCTTGATCCCATGCAGCATCGTGACCTCGAAGGGATAGCTGGGCCGATAGAATCCCGACTTGCGCGTGCCGACGAGAGGATCACCGAAACGGCTGTTTCTGAATGATACCGGTCCGGAGACCGCACTTTGGAAACTGTAACTACCATTCTTACCGTAGGCCACATCCACAGGGAAATCGAAGGTCACCGTCTGGTTCTCATCGGCGCACCAGATATATCCCGGAGGAAGATCCGTGTCAGGACCGGTCTCCAGGTCAATCACCATGGTCTCCTCGATGCCATTCTTCTGATAGCGGAAGGTCAATTCCCCCGGCGAGGAGTCGTCGGGCCCCCTCACATCCGTGATATCGATGTGCATCGCGCACTGGATCGCACCGACCGTGTAATCATTCCAAGTGGTATCAGAAAGGGTATTCAATTCAGATGAATGCGCATAGCGATCGAAAAAATCGATCCCGCGGTTGATGGGAATGAAGGCGGCACGCCCGGTCTCGGAAGTGAGCGAGACGGGCATGAAGGTGCCGTGGGTGAGCTCGTATTGCTCGCGCACTCCGGGAGCGAAAGGATCGGAGGCATTGACGGTGCCATCGCCCGTATTCTCGACGAAGGGATTGTCCCCGATGCTCGCCCCGGTGGAAATATCCAATCCACGTCGACCTGAGATCCGCTCCAGATTCATGCCGGCCTCGACCTTGGCACGCGTCGCGAAGACTCCCCCTGTGATGGAAGTATTATCGCCCCAATCCGTTCCATCTTGATACTTGCCAAGCACCGTGAATGCCTCGGCAGAAATGGCCAACTGCGAGGGCACTTCGTAGATCGAAAGGACGAATTCACGCTTCGCCTTCTCAACACCGGTGTATTGATCCTGCTGATCGGAGAGATCCATTCTGAACGCCCACCAATTACGCTTGGCGACAAAATCTTCACCTGGCTTCGCGTAGCCGAATCGTATGTTGGGATAAGGTAACAGATTGAACTGGGGATACTCATCGACCGAGGCTCCCACCCGTCCGTCAGCCAAGGTGCTGTAGACTTTGTTGCGACTAATGATCGGCCACAGATTGTCGTTGCTCAACACCGTCCCCGATCCACTTTGAAGGGGTACGGGAAATCCGGCCCCGAAATCCTTGTTGACTCCCGGTGAGACATAGCGACTCTTCGTCCCATCGTAGGCTTCAAAGGTCTGGGACGACCATGTTGTCGCATCTCCTGAATTTCCCACGACTGCCGTTTCAAGGCCGAATTCATCAAGAATACTGTTCTTGATCGAAGCCTCGGAGTTGGATTGAAGAATGGCTGAACGAAACACTTTCTGCCAAAGCAGAGGTGTGCTGATCGAAGAACTCGAATTCGAATTATGCTGCATGCAGCGCATCGCAGAATTCGAGGCGATGGGAATGATCGCGCGGAGGATCGCATCCTCTTTCGCCGCGTAATCAATTCTCAAGGTCGCAAGCCCCTGCGCTTCCTGAGAACGAATCGCTGTCTTGTAGCTATTGATCAGCATGTATAGCAAGACAACGCCCATAGAGAGCACCATCATATAGGAGACGTAGCCTCTTGGTGATCGGAGTGTTTGGGTATTCCTTCTCATAACTGTTGGGTCCCGGAGTAGACTAGTTCTTCGCCATTGGGCCCTGCCACAATCATCCGCAAGACCCCATGCTCCACCGCAAACGAAACAAGACTGGGCTGCCTGCTGAGAGCCCATTCAGGACCCGGGATCGCCCCGTTTTCCGGAATCATGGTGTAGTAGAGTCCCGGCCCAGTTCCGGGATCCTCGAACGATAAGATTGACGCCCGCATCGAGCCATCGGATTCCCGGAAACGAAGGACCAAGGCCGTCGCTCCAGTCAGCACCGGGCTTTCACCGTTTTTCAGGGCATCGACGTCCTCGTAGAGGCGGTAGTCTTCCGCAGCGCCGATCACACGGATCACGTAGTTGTTAATCATCGGAGCCTCGCGGGTTAGGAAATCCTGTGCCCTGAAGATCCTGAGGAAGGCCATCTGTTGATTGAAGAGCATCAGACCCATGGACGCGACCATGATGCCAACGCTCATCGCAAGGCTCAACTCCACCAAGGTGTATCCTCCCCTGGTTCCATTTTTGGGTGTTGCCTTCATTGTGAGCGCACGATGGTTCGAGATTTCACATACTTGCGCTCACCCACGTTGTAGGTGAGCAGGCTCTGAAAATTGTAGACCTTCATCCCGGAGGGATTCGTGGCGATGGACCCGCTTCCGCCATCCACAGGAAAGTTGTTAGAATCGGGAATCCGGGTACGAATCACCGTCCCATAAATCTCACTCCCCCCGGGAAGCTTGCCGAGCTGGACCTGCACCTCGGACTTCTGAGGATACTGGGGCCACGGCGAATCCGTATCGAGCAGATCCGAGAAGGGAAGACGCTGCGCCCAGGCCTTCTCATAGGTCAGATAGGCATCCGAGACCGTCTGCTGCAGCGTCCACTGCCGCGGAGCCGTGACATTGATCGAAAGCTTCAAGAGAATCAACGAAAGCCCCGTAAGGAAAGTCATGGCATAGGTTGCCTCCAGCAGCACCGAGCCCAAACGGTGCCTGCGGAGGCGCCGTCCTAGCCCACCTCTTCGCGCACCGCGCAAAGAGGTCTTCCTGGGGAAAACCTTTATCACTAAGGAAAAGTTAACAAAGCTTCCCCGTTTCGAAAACTACGTGATCACGGAGCAATCTTCACCGATCAGGGGCCCAGTGACGGACTCTCAGGCGTCTTCGCCCGCCTTCCTTGTTTACTCCACCTATGGTCCACTGACCGTATAGAACTCCCGCCGCCGCTCTTCGACGACGATGAGCCAGTTCATCATGGTAACCGGTGGCAGGGCGGCTGGATGAACGATCGGTGCCAGATTGACCTCGACCTTATCGTGGTCCATCTCGCCGCCGCTACTGTCAATCATATCGAGCAGGTGAACCGACTGCCCCGCAGTGCCCTGATCCCCGGCAAGACTGCCCATCTGTCCCGAGACTCTGAGCCGGAACGGATTGATTTCCCCACCGTATCGTTTTTCAGGCGCGAAGAGCGAGCACGGCGGAAAATACGGTGACGCAATCCCAGAGCCCGCTGGGGGGGCTACACTTTGAACGTTGAAGTCATCGGCAATGTAGAGCCTTAGATTGGACACCAAAGAGAATCCTTTGGCGAAGGAACTGAGATCTCCGCACTCCTTGAGGATGACCCCATAGTCAAGATCAGTGCAGGGAATCGAGGGTTTGTTGAGCAGGACATTTCCGGGATAGTCGACATTGACCGACAAGGAATGATTTACGGACGTATCATCTCCACCAATCAACTGAAGAAATGCCGGAAACCGCTCGGGATAGACCGCAATACACGGCTTCAACCCGCGCAAGATATCGAGCGCGAACGGATAACTCGGCCGGAAGTATCCGGACTTCAGGACGCCCACATTGGGATCCCCGAAACGGGCGTTGGAGAAGGATACATTGCCACTGACTCCAAGCTGGAAGGCATATTGACCATTCTTCCCGTAGGCGACATCCACCGGGTAGGGGAAATTCACCGTCTCATCCTCAAGCGCGCAAAAAACATAACCCGTAGGCAGATTGGTGTCAGGGCCGGAAAGCAAATCGATGACCAAGGTCTCTTCAGTTCCTCCCTTCTGATAGCGGAAAGTCAGTTCCGTTGGAGTCGGATCCGTTGAACTCAACACATCGGTCACATCGAGATGCATCGCGCACTGGATCGCTCCCACGCTGTAATCATTCCACGTCGTGTCGGACAAGGTCGCCGTCTCAGGCGAGTGCGCGTAGCGATCAAAGAAGTCCACTCCACGACTGATCGGCACGAAGGCCGCCCGCCCGGATTCGGACGCGAGCGAGACCGGCATGAAGGTATCGTTCGTCAATTCGTAGAGCTCTCGCACGCCCGGTTGGAGCGGATCCGCTGCGGGGTTTGCCCCTGCTCCGGGTTGAACGATCGGGTTTGATCCAATCGACGACTCCGTTGAGATATCCACGCCCCGGCGTCCGGAAAGTCTTTCGAGATTGAAAGCCCCCTCCACTTTCGCCCGGGTGGCGAAAACGCCACCCGCGATGGTGGCGTTCCCCCAATCCGTACCGTCGGCATGCTTGCCGAGCACAGTGAAAGCTTCGGCGGAAATCGCCAACTGGGATGGAATTTCATAGACCGAGATCACGAAGTCCCGCTCATACTGATCGATCCCCGTGAGATGATCATCTTCATCTGCGAGATCGAGACTGAAGGCCCACCAGTTCCGTTTGGCGACGAAAGGCTGACCGGGCTCGGCGTAACCAAAACGAATATTCGGATAGGGTAACAGATTGAACTCAGGGTAGTCCGCCACCGGCAGTCCGAGCCCCGACTGAGCACGATCTGTATACTGCTTGCTGCGACTGATCATTGGATAGAGCCGATCTCTGCCAATCACCGTTCCCACCGCCGAATCGAGCGAGGGAGGATATCCCGGACCGATGATCCGGCCTGTCGATGGAGAGACATCCCAGCTGTGAGAGTCCGGTTCGATCGGGTCAAAAATATTGAGGATGTTGGTGTAGTCGGAGTCCCCACTGGTGGCCGTGTAGGAAGTGTCCAGGCCAAATCCTTGGGCCACATCGGAGCTGACTGACTCACGTGCATTGGCCTGATCGAGAGCGACGGAGAAAATCTCGCGCCAGCGGAGAGGATCCCGGTTCGCTCCCGATGCATTGGAGTTTGATTTCATCACACCCATCGCGCGATTCGGAACAAGGTTGACGATGGCCTTCAACACCTCCTCCTCCTTCGCCGCATAATCGATCCGCAATCCTACCTTCGTCTGTGCTTCTTGCGAACGGATCGATGTCTTGTAGGCACCGAGTAGAAGGGAAAGCAGCAGAACCCCCATGGATAAAACGAGGACATACGAGACATAGCCCTTCCATTGACGCCTTGAGATGGATGCTCGATTCATAGCTGTTGAGTTCCTGAGTAAATGAGTTCTTCGCCATTGGGTCCGGTAACCTGCATTCGCAACACGCCTTGCTCGACCGCAAAGGAGACCAGGCTCGGCTGTTTGCTCAGCGCCCAGTCCGGACCCGTGATCGACCCCATTTCGGGGACCATGGTGTAGTAGAGTCCGGGCCCGGTTCCCGGATCTTCAAAGGACAGAATGGAAGCGCGCATCGTCCCGTTCGCTTCCCGAAACCGAAGCAGCAGAACCTTGGCTCCGGTAAGCACCGGATCCGATCCGTTTTTCAACGCATCAATGTCCTCATAAAGCCGGTAGTCCTCTGCCGTACTAATGACGCGGACCACGTAGTTGTTGATCATCGGAGCCTCACGAGTCAGGAAGTCCTGAGCCTTGAAGATTCTCAGGAAGGCCAATTGCTGATTGAAAAGCATCAAGCCCATGATCGCGACCATGATTCCGACGCTCATTGCCAGACTCAACTCGATCAGAGTGTAGCCCTTCGGGCTTCGGAGTTTTTGCACGGCTTTCATTGCGATCGGACAACCGTTCGGGATTTCGCATATTGCCGCTCTCCCACGCTGTAGGTCAGCAGGCTCTGGAAGTTATAGACGCGCATCCCCGAAGGATTCGTCTCGACCGTTCCGCTCCCGCCATCGGCAGGAAAATTGTTCGCATCGGGAATTCGCGTGCGAATCACCGTGCCAAAAATCGGACTCCCACCAGGGAGCTTTCCCAACTCAACCTGTGTCTCCGTCTTTTGCGGAAACTCCGGCCACGGTGAGTCCGTATCCAGGAGGTCGGAGAAAGGCAGACGCTGGGCCCAGGCCTTCTCATAGGTCAGGTAGGCATCGGATACCGTCTGCTGCAGCGTCCATTGGCGAGGTGCCGTGACGTTGATCGAAAGCTTCAGCAGGATCAGCGAAAGACCCGTCAGAAAGGTCATCGCATACGTTGCCTCAAGCAGCACGGATCCCATGAATCGGCGACCTTTGGACTTCTTCGTCGACTTGCCTACGCGAGCCGGACCACTTGTTTTTCCGAATCTCAACATATCCGATGATTCCCTTCCATTGGTCGGTCAGGACGCCCTCGGCGGGGCCTGGCCATAGCAACGGGGGAATTCGTCGGATGGTTGGTGATTGCGCTTGGTCGGCGCTTGTTTGTCGGGCGATGCAGGTTCAGTCTGCCTGCATGCCTAAATTCGTATTGCTTGCTTGGATCAGCCTGCTCGCACCGTTGGCGGCACAAGCGGTCCTGGCTCCTCCGTTCGGGCTCAGTTGGGGTGACTCGCCTGAGAAACTGATCGAGTTTGCGGGGCGTCACGAACTGGATGTTCGGATCACCATTCCGGGGGATCAGCCGGATCTCAGGGAGTTCAGGGTTCAGTCCAGGAAAAACCCCCTGCCCTCGTCCACGGCACGAGCGCTGGATGCCAGATTTCACAGTGGCCGGCTTTTTGAAGTGACCCTCCACTACGGAAAGCCCGGAGAAAGCGCCGACCGCATCGAAGGCCAGTTTAATGAAATGAAGCGGCAGCTCACGGTCAAACACGGAGACTTCATCCCCAACCAGCAGGCGAGGAAGACCGAGGACAACTTCTCCACCCGGACGCTCTCGTTCCATCACGAGCCCGTCAAAGGCTTGTTTCTCAACATGGTGTTCACCGAAATGGAAGACCTCCTGCGCAAGACCAGAGAAGCCTCCTTCTCGCTGATCTACCGCAACGACAACCTCCTCCAGCAGCTCGAAGCCGCGGCTGCCGAGAGGAAGTGAATGTTGCGGTGTCATCGTCTTCATGAGATTCGATCTTGGGATTTTGCGTTCGATCACTCGACGGTTGTCACGGTGCCGTTGACTTCGATGTCACGGTTGATGGTGAAGGTCACGTGATCAAGTCGATCGATTCCGAACGGAGTCTCTGTCAGGAGTTCGATGGTGTACTGCCCGCTCTCTTCCACCGAGTCCGCCCAGTCTTCAATGACAAGAGTACGATCATGGGGTACTGAATCATAATAGATGAGCGCCGATCCCGAAATCACCGTACCCACGGTTCCCAGTGCGGGCGAACCCTCGTAAATCTGAGCATAGGTCCGCGAATCGGGATACAGGTCATTCATCGTCAGGGTGAGGGACGGGGTGTTGAAACGAAGGGATTCTCCATCAGCAATCCCACTGATCATCCCATCGGCTACCGGCCAGATCTGAACGTGCATCGATGCGAGCTGAGAGGCAGGTGCCTGATAGTCATCGACAGAGAAGACCGAGAACCTTTCTTCTCCACGCACCTTGGAACGGTCTGCTCCCGGAATTGATGTGACGGCAAACGTCATCCGGTGAATCGCATTGTTAACCAAGGACGACTGGGTCAGCAAAGTGGCCTGGGTCCGATCGATGTTGGCTCCGGTACCTCCCGCCCCATACGACTGAACATGACGCAGCAGATTGACACTCTTTGATGCTTCCGGATCCGTAAGACCACTCAGCAAACCTTCGACTTGAACGTCCACAATGAACTGGCGGTCTGCCCGGGTTCTTGGAATGCCGGTGTAAGTATAGGGATCCTCGGTACGGATAATCGTGTGCGCGATCGGAATGTAGCTGCCGACATATTTGGAATCCAAGAGGTAAACGGTGAGCGGATCGGACTTCACCGTCCACAATTCGAAACGGGCACCTCCAGGGTTGATCGCAAGTGGAGAAAGCTGTTCACCTTCCGGCAATACGGAAACATCCCACCGCACCTCGGGCATGCCCGGCTCAAGCTGAACCTGACGCACGAAATTGGTGTAGAAATCCGCAGCCTGTCCAAGAGCGGAGCCTGATGTTGCCAGTAGCGCTGCGATAGCTAGCAGTTGATGGTATTTCATGGTGTCGTGGTGGAATTTTCGGCGGTCTCCGCCGTCTGCTCATCTTTCTTCTCTTGAGGCGGGAAGACCGAAATCGGCCCACCCATCAGAGTGGCAACCACAAGATTGGCGCTTTTGCTAATCCGTTCACGGGTGGCTTCCGCTATCGCCTCGTAGCCCTGGGCCTGTTCGCGACTTACCTCTACAGTGGTGATCCATCCCCGGTTCTTGGCATAGAAGTCCAACCAACCAATGATCTTCGTTCCAGGCTTCAACTCGAGGTACTTTTCGAATTGAGCAGGCGCTGAAATGATCGCCTGTTTGGGAACCAGTGTTGCAAAGCCTCCGAAGCTGATGATGTCGGACTGCTCCAGAATGCTGACAGGAATATTGACTTTCGAAGGATCCTCCCCCTCGACCGCTTCAAGATTCTTCATCGGATCCCGTTGTTGGAATTTCCTGAGAGAAATCGACAGCTCTTCATGCGTCGCCGCATCTCTGAACTGCGACTTCAGGGGAACTTCTTCAGCCGAAGCCACGCTGCAGACAACCAATAAGGTAATGGAAAGACGTTTCATTTTAATATGTGGGTTCGATGTTCAAGGATTGCTTGGAGCAGCACCTCCACCACTACCTTCATCATCAACGGACGGGTCAGTATCCAGGTTGATGAATGGAGCGTTGCCGGGGTTACTCGAATCGATTCCGTCGATATTGTTGCCGTGACCGTTGTTTGTTTGAGTGCTGGCGCGCGATTTGAAGGTCACCAGCAGCACCATGTCCTGAAGGTCGTAGCCCACGTTGGACATCTGGCTGTCGGAGTGAGTCAACTCCATGAAGACGATGACGTCCATCGGCCCGATCTTCACCTTGCCATCCGGCCCGAGGTAGGGGCGAATGAAGCTTTCGAGTGAGGGCGCGTTGTAGTCAGGAATATTGGATGGCGGAGTCATGCCATTCACCAGAGTCCGAACATTCAGGGTTCCGCTCTGGGAAGTATAGTTCGGCCCCCATCCACCATAGTAGTAGCGGCCTCCGAAATTGAGATCCTTGTTCCGTTGCAATACAAACGAACTAACCACACGATTCGGGTTCACGTCGTGGTTGGTACCGTAGAAGATTCTGCTGTAGCTGCCCGTGTGGTATCTCATCGTGGCCTCCGTTGGCACGAACGAGAAGCTGTTGCTGTTGGAACTGGATACGGTCACGCCGGCACCCAAAACCCGGATCTCACAGTCGACATCCTCGTCTGCTGTCACCGTGCCTGGCGGGGTGATCGTGACGTAGTCTTCAACGATCGACGGATAATTGATTCCCCAAGTGATCGTAGGCTTTGTGCCCGTTTGAACAATAGTCGGGAAGGCCGTCAACCAACCTGAAGGCATCAGTGGAAACGTCTCCGAATCATCGCTGACACTATTGTCGTTGGAGCTGCTGCTACTGCTGCTGCTTCCGCCGTCGCTCTTTTTACGTCTCTTTCCTTCAGACGTGGTGGAGACGATGAGACAGGCGGCTATGGTTGCTGCCGAGACGGCAGCCGATAGACTGATTTTCATGGCTGGTTGTGTGTGTGGGTGGGAGAAAGCCTTTAGAATCTTACCTCGGCAGTGCTTCCATGGATCTCGGGACCTGGGACGGGTCACCGGGGGAAGTCGGCTCGGAGGAGGCGGGAAGGCAGGGATCGTCAATGGCTATGCGACGGGCCATGCCGGTTCGGGACAGAACTGCCCTCTCCGAGCCGCCGGAACTCGCTCGGGACAGCGAACTCCAGTCAATTTGCCGGGTGTGGTAGGTGAAGGATTACTGGGTCGTCGTTGTTTTCAGGGTTGGGTGTTGAACAGCAGATGCCAGGGTGTGGGATTGGCAGGGTGTGGGGTGATCATTCAGCGGCCGGTATGCTCCTTCTGCGCCCATCCCGACCAAGGTCCGGTCGGGACATCGCGGTTCTCGACGAAGCGCCATTGGACGCGTTCGCCACTCTGAAGCTCAAGGAAGTCGCGCACCGCCGGGCTCAGGTCGATGCCTGCGCCTCCGTTGCGGTTGTCGCGAGGTTCCTCGCCGCCAAAAACATATTCCCAGTGATCGGTCTGGAACGGACCGACGTCCTCCCACTGGGCATAGCAAACTTTTCCTCCCTTGTGCACCGCGACCCAGCGGCCCTTGCACACCGAGATCCCCTCTCCCTTGTAATCCCGCCAGAACCAGGGGATCACCTCGGACGCTTCGGGTTGGTGCCGGTAGTCCGGACCAATGTCATTGTAAGGCAGAGCAATGTAGAAAGGGTTCAGTTTCGGGACGAATCCCTCCGGCAAGTATCCGTTGCGGCGTTCGGGATGGTCGTAGCCACCGAAGCTCTCCTGCCAATTGACATCCCAGGAGCTGGCGATGTTCGGTGTCGGATTGGCGGCAGTGGGAAGCTCCCCGACCCAGAAAATGGTCGCGACCACGTTACCGCGCCAGCCGCGGAAGTTTCGAAACTTGTCGTCGGGTTCCTCGAGCACGATTCGGGCTCGATCGGGGATCCCGAAGGGGTCGCTTAGAGAAGGCAGGATCTCGCGGCGATCCTCAACGAGCTGCTCATGCCGCTCAGCCAAGCGGTCCGACAACTTCAGTGCCCCTTCCGCTCCTGAAATCAGGAGTAGTCCAGTGATGGCGGAAATGACACGGAAGGCACTCATCGATCTAAAAATCCGAAAGCCCATCGGGCGCTTACGTGATCGAGTATCTTCCTTTTGGAAATCTTAACAAGAAATTTCTACTTAATTTTTGAACGTATTGACATCCAAGATGTCTAAGCGGTTCGCTCCGGGGCCAAATGCCTGAATTTGCCACCCAAAGGCAGCGGGTCTGACATCAGACCCCGGAACGGTTTATCGAACGCTTGGCTAGGATCTATAAGGGATTCCAAGCTTTGCTCTCACTGGAAAAAACCAAAAACCAGTCAGAACTCGGAAACCTAAACCAAAACCACTTGGACTAAACCAGAGCTCAGAACCCTCCTCAATCTTATTTTTTATAATTCAAGACATGAAAGCTCCCCAGATATCTCGGAATACTAAAATTACAGCCTCCCTAGCGCTATCCTCCACCGAATCGCTTTTCCAGCTCTCGCAGGGAGAACTCGGTCAGCGTCGGCCTCCCATCAGGCGCGCAGTAGGGCAGATCACATCGAAACAATCGGTCGAGAAGAGCCTCAGCCTCTTCTGGCCGCGGACTTTCCTGCAGGGCGGCACGGCGCGAGAGCACTCTCGCCAAGCGATCCATGGCAAATCGAGAGGAAGGACCAGCTCCTTCGGAGAGATCATCAATCACCTGAGTCAGAAAGGCTCCGACATCTCCGTGATTCAAAAATTCCGGCACGGTGGTGACCTGAATGGTCCCTCCCCCGAAGTCCTCAAGCTCGAAGCCGGCGTCCGAGAACACCTCGCGGTGTCGGAGCAGCAGTTCCACCTCGCGCGGACCCGGTTCAAAAAGGGCCGGGACCAGCAGGCTCTGGGTTTCCATCGCCTGACCCTCGGTCCCCGTCAGCCAGCGCTCATACAGAATCCGTTCTCGGGCCGCACGTGGATCGAGCAAGACCAGGCCGTCGTCAGACTCGAGCACGGCATAGCGCCCAAGAAGCACGCCGATCCTTCGAAACCGACTCGGCGAGGGATAAGCCACTTCAGGAGCAGGCGTCTCGAGCGGTAAGGTGGGTGCCTGAGCCGAGCTTGCACCAGGCCAGCTTCGGGGCACTGGCGGGTGGCGAGCCGGTGGCAGGCTACTGGCAGGAGCCTTCGAAACCACGGGTTGCCTCTTCTCATGATCCTCCCTGAGCGCCTCCCTCACCGCCTCGGCAATGACTTCGCGCAGTTCGTGCGGACGATGGAGCCGAATCTCCCGTTTTGCCGGGTGGACGTTCACATCGACGAGTCTGGGCTCCATTTCAATCCACAGCCACGCCGCCGGGTGAAGTCCATCACTCAAGCCACCCCGGAAACCTTCGACCAATCCGCGTGAAATGGCGGCATCTTCCACCGGGCGTCCGTTAAGAAAGACGCACTGATGCCTTCGCCCTTTCCGGGCATGGCCCGCCGGCAGCAGGAAGCCTTCGACATTCAGTCCATTGCCATGGCGCACCGGTATGGCGAGAAGCTCCTTGCCAACATTCGTTCCCAGCATCCAGCGCACCCGATCAAGCCGCGACATGCCGGCCGGTAGATCAAAGACCTCCCGTTCATCCTTGCGAAAACGAAAGCGCACTCCGGAGGCGGCCAGCGCGTGCAAGCGAAGCTGATGCTCGATATGCGCGGACTCAGTCGATTCGGCGCGCAGGAACTTACGCCGCGCCGGGACGTTGAAAAACAAATCCCTCACCTCGGTCATGGTCCCGGGGGCACTGCCGGCCTCCTTGACTTCCTTGACCACCCCACCCTCGATCTGAATCTCGGTCGCCGAGACCGCCTGCGCCTCACAGGTCACCAGGCGAAAACGCGAGACACTCGCAATGCTCGGCACCGCCTCTCCACGAAAGCCCAGCGTCCGGATTTCCTGCAAGCCTCCCGCATCCACCAACTTGCTGGTGGCATGGCGCTCGAGCGAAAGCAGCGCGTCCTCGCGCGACATCCCACAACCATCGTCGGTCACCCTGACCAAAGCCGCCCCCCCCCGCCGGATTTCCACCAGCACCTCGCCCGCTCCGGCATCCAGGCTGTTCTCCACCAGCTCCTTGACCGCGCTGGCCGGGCGCTCGACGACTTCGCCCGCCGCCACCTGGCTGGCGAGGACATCGGGGAGAACACGGATCTGCGGCACGATCCGGATGTAATCCCGACCACCGCCGCGCCCAAGCGTCAAAGGCGAAAAATTCCAGTAAAGACCTTCCCGCTCGATGTATTTATGCTTCGCACCCAGCCAATGCGGCCGTATCAGTCGGCATGGACATGGTTACGATTTCCGATGAAGCCGCTACCGCCTTACGCAACCTGCTCGCCAGCAAGGGTGCCGGGCCCCTGACGGGACTGCGTCTCGGCGTGAGCCGTGGCGGTTGTGCCGGCTGGCAGTATGAAATGCAGATTGGCGACGCCCAGGAAGGCGACGAAGTCGTCGAATTTGAGGGAGGTCGCTTGATCGTCGCGGCCGACAGCTTCGAGCGACTCAGCGGCTGCCGGGTCGATTACTCCGACTCCTTGTCCGATGCCGGCTTTCGCATTCAGAATCCTCGAGCTGCCCGCTCCTGTGGCTGCGGCACTTCGTTCGAGGAAACCGACAAACCGCTGGCGCCGGAAGAACTCGAAGACTGCGGTAAATCCTGATGGCAGAGCCCAAGGAAAAGACCTGGAAGCGCAAGCCTCACTATTACTGGTGGACGCTCGCCAACACCATGGCCGCCTGCCTTGCGATCCTGAGTTGGGTGCTGTGCCTTCATGTCTTTGGCCACCCCGAGATTCCGAAGAACTACAAGATTCTCAGTAAGCTCGGTCGCGCGGATCCCCCAGTGGGCTTCAGCCTTCAAGATGCCCCTCCAGGCGATGCCGCCGACCCACGTGCACTCTACCGGCGCTACGCCGAACTCGATGCCGAATCGCTGGTCAGCCTGAACTCGGCGCTGATGCGGAACTACCTCAAGAGCCTCGATGAACCCGGACTGATTCAGTACGTCGAAGGCAATTTCGTCGTCACCGATGTCCGGGCTCTAACAGAAGAAGACCTCTTCCAACCCGGTTTCGCCATCCGCGGTCAGGCGATGATCCAGCCGGACGAATTTTCCGAAGCCGCCCCATGGCCGGTGACCATCGACTACCTCTTCCCGACCCTCAACACGGCCGCCCAAGAATGGTTCCGTCCGGGCGATCAACTCGCCGTCTCCAAAGTCCCCAACTGCGCGATGGTCCTGCGCGTCGCCCGCGATGACCGGGGCGACACCCCGGTGGTGCAGCTGACCGTGGTGCCGATTGCGATCGGTGAATACCAGGTGGGCGAAACCAACCAGTTCACGCTTAGCACTCCGGAGGTCCTGAACCCGGCTGCGGTATTTCCCGTATTTCCACCGAACTCTCAGGAAACGGACGAGTAGCGAATCATCGCCTGACTCAAAACTCGCAGCTTCCGGGTGTGCGTGCGAAGGGAATCACATCACGAATGTTGTGCATCCCCGTTACGAACATCAACAGACGTTCGAAGCCCATGCCAAATCCCGCATGCGGGACCGTTCCATATTTCCGGGTGTCGACATACCAGTCGTATTCCTCAGCTGAAAGATCATGTTGTTTCATGTTGGCAAGCAGCACGTCGAGGCGTTCCTCGCGCTGACTACCACCGACGATCTCACCGATTCCGGGAACCAACAGGTCCATCGCCGTCACCGTTTTGTCATCGTCATTGAGCCGCATGTAGAAGGGTTTGATCTCCTTCGGATAGTTGAAGACGGTGACCGGCTTCTTGAAGTGCTCTTCGGTCAACCAGCGCTCGTGTTCACTTTGCAAGTTGTGGCCGTACTCGACCGGGTAATCGAACTTCTTGCCTGACTTCTGAAGAATGGCGACCGCTTCCGTGTAGGAAACCCGTTCGAAAGGATTCGAGGCCACGGCTTCCAGACGCGGGCGCAGGCCCTTATCGATAAACTTTTCAAAGATCGTTAGATCGCCTTGCTGGTGCTCCAAAGCCTCGACCACGAGGAATTTCACCATCTCTTCCGCAAGATCCATGTCCCCTTTCAAATCACAAAAGGCCATTTCAGGCTCGATCATCCAGAACTCCGCTGCGTGACGCGAGGTGTGCGAATTCTCGGCCCGAAACGTCGGGCCAAAGGTGTAGATATTCCCCAACGCACAAGCAAAGGTCTCGCCCTCCAACTGACCCGAGACCGTCAGGTGAGTCGCTTTCTCGAAGAAGTCCTTGTCGAACGACTGCTTCTTCCCCGATGTCGGATCAAGCGTCGTCACCCGGAACATCTCGCCGGCACCTTCGCAATCGCTCGCCGTAATGATCGGCGTATGGATATGGTAGAAATCCCGTTCGGCGAAGAAGCGATGGACGGCCTGACTCATCCGACTCCGAACCCGGAACATCGCACCGTAGAGATTCGTGCGCGGCCGGAGGTGACCGATCGAGCGCAGGAACTCAGGAGTGTGTCCTTTTTTCTGAAGCGGGAAATCATCCGGCGCCTCGCCCAACAGACGTACGGCACCGGCTTGAAGCTCCCACTTCTGACCACCACCTTGGGATGCCACCAAGCGACCCTCGACCCAAACCGATGCACCGGTGGACATCTGATGAAGCAACTCGGATCCAGGCGTGCCCTGATCGACCACGATTTGAAGACTCCCCAAACAGGAGCCGTCATTGATTTCAAGAAACGAGAAAGCCTTCGAATCACGGCGGGTGCGGACCCAGCCGGCAGCTTCGATGCTGTCCAGTGGTTCATCACTCGCCAGCAAATCACGGATCAATTTTCGCATGGCGCTGATTAAGACACGGTAAATGTCACCCGCAAGCCTACGTGATCCCACCAAGGAAGGTCCTGGTGTTGCCATTACGGATGCAAGGTCCAAACTCGCTGCCTCGTAAACCCTCCGACTTCATGACACGCCACCTCCTCATCCTTTCATTGGCCGCGACCAGCCCGCTCTCCGCCGAAGTTTGGAGCGCCCCCCTGGAACCTCGATCCGTGGATGCCAGTGATTTCAAGGTGCCGGAGGGTCTCGAGGTCAAGGTATGGGCTGCCACTCCCCAACTCTACAACCCGACCAACATGGACATCGATGCTGCTGGTCGCATCTGGGTCGCCGAGGGCGTCAACTATCGCAGGCACAACGGCCGCCGTGCTGCTGGCGACCGGATTGCCGTGCTGCAGGACACCAATGGCGATGGCAAGGCTGACAGCTCCCACACCTTTGTTCAGGAGAAAGGGCTCGTCGCCCCGCTTGGGGTCGCCGTTTTTGATAACGTCGTGGTCGTCTCGCAACCTCCGGATCTGCTCGTTTACACCGACGTCGATCGCAATCTGAAGTTTGATCCTGATGTCGACACTCGCGAGGTGTTACTCACCGGATTCAACGCCCGCAACCATGACCACTCCCTCCACTCCGTCACGGGAGGACCTGACGGAAAGTGGTATTTCAACAATGGCAACTGTGGCGCGGTCTTCACCGACAGATCGGGCAAGACCTTCACCATCTACGGGGAGTATCGTGGCGGCGGCGGCGATTGGTTTGCCGATAGCCACAAGCAACTCGATGTGGCGAGTGACGATGGCTTCAAGTGGACCTCCGGTTTTTCCGCCCGGATGAACCCGGATGGCACCGATGTCGAAATCATCGGTCATGGCTACCGCAATTCCTACGAGCACTCGGTCAACTCCTTCGGCGAACTTTTCCAGAACGACAACGACGACCCACCAGCCTGTCGGAATTCCTACGTGCTCGAATTCGGATCCGCCGGTTACTTCACCCGTGAAGGCAAGCACTTCAACTCAGTCAAGCGCCCGAATCAGGACCATGGCCGGGCCCACTGGCGACAAGATGATCCCGGCACCTTCGACGTCGGCGACATCTACGGCGGCGGCTCCCCCACAGGGGTTGTCTTCTACGAAAACGGAGCCCTTGGCGAAGCAGCCCGCGGCACCTTCTTGAGCTGTGAAGCCGGACGCAACGTGATCTTCAGCTATCAACCCGAGCCCGCCGGCGCCGGCTATAAGATGGAGCGGCATACCTGGATGACCTCCAACCACGATGGTACCTTCGTCGGCTCCGATTTCGTCGGTGGCAACAAGACGCTTCCCAGGAAGCTTGAAGCCGGAGTCCGCGTCGATCCGAAGCTCTTCCGGCCATCCGATGTTGCGGTTGGTGCCGATGGCGCCATCTACGTCAGCGACTGGTTTGATCCTCGCGTCGGCGGTCATGCCGACCTCGATGATTCGTGTTCCGGGGCGATCTACCGAATCGCCCCCATAGGATTCAAACCACACAATCCAAAGGTCGACCTCTCAACTATCGAAGGAGCCATCACCGCCCTGCGCAGTCCGGCACCGAACGTCCGCTGGACGGGGTTCAACGCCTTGAAAAACCACGGAGCCAAAGCGCTTCCTTCCGTCTTTGCTCTAACAAGAGACACCAATCCATGGATTGCAGTCCGCGCCCTGTGGTTGCTCCCTTACCTTGGCGACGAAGGCATCAGTGTCTGCCGCTCCTTCCTTGAGTCCGAGGACGAAGGCACACGGCTGGCAGCCTTTCGCGCCCTGAAACGCGCCGGCCAGGACATCTATGCCGACGCCGCGCTTCTCGCACTGGATCCTTCGGCCGCGCTGCGTCGCGATGCTGCGCTTGCGATGCGTGGACGCCCACCAAGCGAAGCCATTCCTGTGCTTATCAACGTCGTCAAGGGCTGGGACGGCATGGACAAGAACTACCTGGAGAGCATTGGACTTGGCGCCGAGAATCACGAAGCCGAAATCTGGATTGCCCTGCGGGACGCGCTCGCCCCGGGCGACCCACTCGAATGGGACGACTCGTTTGCCAAGCTGACCTGGCGACTCTGGCCGAGCTCGGCGATTGCTGATCTCAAGACACGCGCCACTGCCCTGTCCCTAACCAAGGAACAACGTGACTTCGCCGTCGAAAGCCTTTCCTTCATCGACGACCAGGCCGCGGCGGATGCCATGTTCGAAATCGTCACGACGGACAGCCCGTCAAAAACCGCCGCCACCAGCTGGTTGTTCATGCGCGGCACCGGATCCTGGGCGAAATTCGGACTTCAAGAACGCCTCAAGGAAACCGGCATCTACAATCCCGACAAGATCGAGGTTTCCGAGGTCACGGTGCCCGAAGCACCCGCGAAGACCACCTTCGAGGAAGCCGACGTGCTCGAACTCAAAGGCGATGCCGAACGCGGCAAGCTCGTCTCCGCCCGCTGCATCATGTGTCACCATCTCAATGAGGTGGGGCCTCACTACGGTCCCGATCTCAAGGGCTGGGTCGAACGACAAGGGGCGGAGATGGCCGTTCGTTCGGTCGTTAGTCCCTCGGCCGACATCGCCCATGGCTTCGAAGGCACGACCGTTCTGCTGAAGGACGGTAAACGGATCGACGGCGTCGTGGTTTCCGACGCCGACCCGCTCGTCATCACCTCCACCGCCGGTCTCACTCAGATGATCCCCGCCAATCGGATCCAGTCGAAAAAGCAAATGGAGCGCTCCTTGATGCTCAATGCCGACCAGTTGGGCATGTCCGCCCAAGACGTCGCCGATTTGGTCGAATACTTGAAGTCCTACTGATCAGCGGACCAAGCCAAGGTATTCCTGAGGCACCGCCGGGTTTCCGATCAACCGCGGTCGTTCACTCCAATCATCCTGCTCGCCCCAGATGCGCGCCCACATCCGCTTGAGCATGGGTTTCATCTCCATCGCTTCACGATCCGCTTTCTTCAGGGGGTCCCCGCGGCCTTCGGGTTGATACTCCCAGGCGAAGTTCAAGGGCCGGAGCTCGAGACCTCGCTTGTCCCATTCGCGGTACTCGCCAAATCGAAGGTCGACCAACCACACACCCTTCGGCGTCGGCCTGGCCAGACACCAGTCCTTCGAGAAGCGGCGGATTTCCCTCACTTCAAAAATCCCACTCCACTTCTCCAAAGTGGCCTCGTCTTTGGGATAGATCGTCCATCTCATCGATTGCTTGCCATCGAAAACCGATCGGTAGCTCATCCAAATTTCGCCATCGCGTTCAATCAGAACCCGCCAGAGCAGAATACTGAAGGGTGCCGGCGACTCCATTTTCCGCTCGTAGGAGATGCCCCGACTGGCCAGATCACGATCACTCGCTGAGGAAACAAGCTGCTTGGCCCCAAAACTCAAACCTACATAGAGACAGGAGATCCCCAGACAAACCGACGCCATCCGAATTCCCACACCCTTCTTCCACTGAGGAGCCTTGATAAACAAGCCCCAGATCACCGCCACGACGAGTGGCATGGTGAAGGCCGGATCGATGATGAAGAGATTGTCAAAGGACACCGGAAACCCCGAAAACGGCCACAAAGCCTGCGTTCCGTACGATGTGAAACAATCGATCAGCACATGCGTGCTCCAGACCAGGAAGACAAACAGACCTGCCCGGCGGGGCGAGACCTTCTGCCGCTTCCACCGTTTCGCCAAGGGCTTGGCCAGCACGAAGGTCAGGATCAGCATCAACAGGATCGAATGGCTCATGCCCCGGTGAATCTTCAAATCCCAGGCCGTATCAAGAAAAGGAGCCAGGATCGCATCGGCATCGGGAAGGCTGCCGAAAAGCGCTCCCCAGCCAATCGCGGCCCGCCCGAGCTTTCTTCCCAGCACGAGTTCCCCGACGACTGCCCCCAGCGCTGCCTGTGTGATCGAATCCACGGGCGAAGCTCTCTGCCGGGGCTCGACGGATGCCAAGAAAAAATGCCCCGCAAATCTCTCACTTTTCCCTTGCCAAGCCAGTGCCGGGATCTAGGTTCGCCGCCCCATGGCTCGGACCTCAGGAAAAGCAAAGACCCGGAAGGCTGTCGCCAAACGATTCAAGGTGACAGGTACTGGGAAGGTTTTGCGCCGGAAACAAGGTAAGCGACACTTGCTTCAAAACAAGAATCGCAAGCGCAAGCGTAACCTCGGAAAGGTGACGCTCGTTTCCGCTGCAGACATTAAAAATGTTAAGGAAAACCTTCCTTTTAGCTGACACACGAATCGACGCGACATACCGCGCCCCCATCCGCATCTCGGATGGCCTCCATCGTAGCCTGGTCCTCACGGACACGAACCAGACAAGCGAGACTACGGGAGGAAGAACATAACCAACGGCCTGTCTGACCCCATAAAGAAACAATGCCACGCGCAACCAATAGCCCGGCTTCCCGTGCCAGACGCAAGCGTGTCCTTCTTCGTGCGAAGGGTTTCCGCGGATTCCGCTCGAAACTCTTCCGTTACGCCAAGGACGCCGTCCGGAAGGCACACCAGTACGAATACCGTGACCGCAAGAAGCGGAAGGGCCAATTCCGTCGTCTCTGGATCCAGCGGATCTCCGCTGCGACCCGCAACGAAGGCCTGACCTACTCCCGCTTCATCGAAGGCCTCAATGCCTGTGGCATCGAAGCCGACCGCAAGATCCTCGCGGATCTCGCCGTGACCGACCCGGCCGCCTTTTCGGCAATCGTCGCTCAAGCGAAAGCCGGTCTCGAACAGAAGAAGGAAGCAGCCGCCGCCTGAGCGAGCTCGCCAAGCCCATCTCAAACGCCGCCCGGTCTCGCACCCGGCGGCGTTTTTCGTGAGGAGTGAGGGGCAATTCTGCCCGCAGCCCCTACCCGTTTGACCTCACGCTCCCACCCTTTTCCTCGCCCGCTCCACCTTCCTCTGCTAACTTTATCCCAGCCGTGGAACCCTACCGCCCCAGCATTCGCCGCCTGCAGCTCGAGTTCGCCCAGCGACTCGCGAGGGCCCGTATGCTCAGAAAGCTGCGGGAAAAAAATCCGAATCCCAACAAAGCGATCACCGACAATAGCGAGCCGTGGCTGGAGAATCCCTCCACAATTGGTGATTTTCTGGAAATCTCGCGTTTGGTCGGTGAAAGCGCAAAGAAATGGCGGAAACAGTTCAACAATTCATCGACAAGCTGACGCCCAATCATCGGGTGATCATTATCGGTGGAGTGGCCGTGATCGGCCATGGCATGTCTCGGCATACCAAGGACGCCGATATCTGGCTGGAACCGCTGCATCATGCCAAAGCTTGGGCAGACGTGGTTGATTCCGTCTGCCGCCAGGTTCCCGGCACCAGCATCCACCGCCTGCCCGGGTGGATCGAAGTTCGGGGTTCCGAGATCGCCCACGCTGCCGAAGAAACCGGCATGGTCAGAATTCACGGACTCAATGTCCCGCTAGACATTTTCCGGAAGCCCAACGAATTCGACGAGTCCGTTTTCGATGCCGTGGCGAAGAGGGCCAAACGCAACGATGATGGCACCCTGCTCCCTGAACCTCTCGATCTCGTCCAAACCAAGATGAACACGGTCCGGGATCACGATCAGCAGGACATTCTCTTTCTCGAATCCCTCGTCCGCGCCGACTACAAGAAGCGCCTACCCGTCGCCACGATCGAAGAAGCCACCGCCATGCTCAACCGATATTCCGAGTGGCAGGTCCTCCAAGCCGCCCTCGAGAATCCCAGCGAGCAGGTCCGAGCCCTCGCCCACCAGCATCTCCGCGAGTTCGCCGAAGCAGGTGACCCCTTCTCCCAAGCGATTCTTGAAGGCCGGGAGATTCCCTGATCCGGGGAGTTTTTTGCGCAAAGAGGGAGCCATCCCTATCCATTGACCTCGGCACGGCTTCCGGCTATCCCCTGCGCCCCGCGATTGTCATGAAGGAATCCATCGAAGCCATCCAGACCGAGGCCCTCGCCCGGATCGAAGCCGCCAACGACGCCCGCACCATCGAGGATGCTCGCGTCGGCATCCTCGGCAAACAAGGCACCCTGACCAAGGTCTCCGCCGGCATGCGCGACGTTGCCAAAGAAGACAAGGCCGCCGTCGGCCAACTGCTCAACACCGCCCGCCAGAGCATCACCGCCGCGCTCGATGCCAAAAAAACGGCCCTTCAGGATGCCCAGGACGCCGAAGCTCTCAAGGGCATCGACGCCACCCTGCCCTCACGCGCCGTCCACCATGGCTCGCTCCATCCGCTCACTCACATCCGCCATGAGGCAATCACCATTCTCCGCCGCATGGGCTTCGCCCTCGCGGATGGGCCCGAAATCGAAGACGAGTTCCACTGTTTCGACGCCCTCAACACGCCCGAAGATCACCCGGCGCGAAACGAGAAGGACACCTTCTACTTCGACTCCGGCAAACTCCTGCGCACCCATACTTCCAGCGTTCAAGTCCGGACCATGGAAGGGCAGGCACCACCCGTGCGCATCATCGCTCCCGGTTCCGCCTATCGCCGCGACGAGATCGATGCCACCCACCTTTCCGTCTTCAACCAGCTCGAAGGTCTCTACGTCGATACCGATGTCTCGCTTGGCGACCTCAAGGGCACGCTCGAATACTTTCTCCACGAGCTCTTCGGTTCCGAAACAGAAGTCCGTTTCCGCCCACACTTCTTCCCTTTCACCGAGCCGAGTTTCGAAATCGACGTCAAGCTCCACGCCAAGGGCCAGGCTCCGAAATGGATCGAGGTCGCCGGCTGCGGCATGGTCGACCCCGCCGTCTTCGATGCCATCAGCGGCTCCCGCAAAGACGATTCCTATTCCCCCGACAAGGTCACGGGCTTTGCCTTCGGCATGGGTCTCGACCGCCTCGCCATGATCCGCTGGGGCATCCGCGACATCCGCCTGCTGATCGAGAACGACACCCGCTTCCTTTCGCAGTTCGCTTGAGGAGATAGGAGGTGGGAGATGATGGATGGAAGATTGTAGATGATGACGCCATGAACGACACGAACTTCGGATACAAGAAACTCAGGGCTTGGCAGCTCGCTAGGGAACTCGTCATTGAGATTCACAAGATGTCCCTCACCAAACTTCCGAAGTGGGAGCTTTATGAGGAAGGCGGCCAGATCCGACGGAGTGTGAAATCCGTCAAATCCAACATCGTCGAAGGCTATGGACGGCGGCGATACAAGGCGGACTACATCCGCTTTCTCGACTACGCCTACGCTTCGTTGCTCGAAACAATCGATCATCTGGATACTCTTCACGAAACTGATTCACTAAAAAAACGAGGCGCTTTTCGTATCACTCGACGAGCGCCTCACCCGTCTCTCTAAATCCCTCTATCTCTTCATCCGAGGTGTCGAAGACCATCACGATCCCGACCGAACCTGATCCTCCATCTCCCATCTCCCATCTCCCATCTCCCATCTCCCATCTCCCATCTCCCATCTCCCATCTCCCATCTCCTGCAATGAACGTTTCTCTCAATTGGCTCAGCACCCACGTTGACCTCAAAGGCAAATCTCCTGAGGAACTCGACAAGCTCCTCACCTTCGCAGGCGTCGAAGTGGAAGATATCAAGACCACTGGTGTCTCTTCGGATAAAATCGTCGTCGCCCAAATCAAGGAAGCCGTCCAGCACCCGAATGCCGACAAGCTCAAGGTCACCCAGGTCGACGCCGGGGAGGGCCAGCTCCGCCAGATCGTCTGTGGTGCCAAAAACTACAAGGTCGGCGACAAGGTCCCCTGCTGCCTTCCCGGAGCGGACCTCGGTGGATTTGTCATCGGCGAGACCAAAATGCGCGGGGTCGAATCCAGGGGCATGCTTGCCGCCGCTTCAGAGATCGGCCTGACCGACGAAGAGGACGGACTCATGATCCTCCCGGCCGACTTTGAGATCGGGAAACCCGTAAAGGAGCTCTTCGACCACGATGTGCTGCTTGAAGTCGAAGTCACTCCGAATCGTCCCGACCTGCTGAGCCACTACGGCATGGCGCGCGAGATGGCCACCCTGCTTGAAGTGCCGCTCAAATCTCTGGAAATTCCAGCGCGCAATGCCAGCAAAGCCGAAGGCGTGAGCATCATCGCAGAAGACAACTGCCCACTTTACACCGCCGTTAGAATCACAGGAGTCAAGGTCGCCGAGAGCCCCGCATGGTTGAAGGAACGCCTCGAGGCAATCGGCCTGCGCCCCATCAACAACATCGTCGACATCACCAACTTCGTTCTCCACGAGCTGGGCCAGCCACTGCATGCCTTCGATGCCGCCAAGGTGTCCGGCTCGATCGTGGTTCGTACCGCCAACGAAGGGGAGAAGTTCCACGCACTCGACGATGGGACTTACGAACTGACCACCGACGACTGCGTGATCTCCGACGAGTCCGGCAAAGCCCTCGCCCTCGGTGGCGTGATGGGCGGCGCGGACAGTGGCGTCACCGAAGGAACCACCGATATTCTACTGGAATCGGCGTACTTCACCCCCTCGCGGATTCGTCGTACCTCGCGCCGCACCGCGTTGATGTCCGACTCCTCCTACCGCTTCGAACGCGGTGTCGATCCTGCCGGCATTTCCAAAGCCTCCGCCCTTGCCGTCAAACTGATCCTCGAACTTGCCGGTGGCACCGCCGAAACCGAAACCATGACCGCCGGTGAGGCTCCGGTGCTGACGCAGCCTGTCGCACTGGACCTTTCCCGCCTCGACCAGTTGACCGGTGCCAGCATCTCCCACGACGAGGCCGCCACCATCCTCACTCGGCTCGGACTGTCTCAGACGGCCGACGGAACCTGGAGCGTGCCCTCTTTCCGCGCCGACCTCCAGCGTCACATCGATCTGGTTGAGGAAATCGTCCGCGTCAAAGGACTGGATGCGATCCCCTCCCGTTTGCGTGGCACCTTTGTCCCGTCGTCGATCATCGATCACGCCTACGACGCCGACATGCGACTCCGCGAACGCCTTGCCGGACTCGGTTTCCACGAATGCCAGACGATCAAGCTGATCGCCGACGCCCAAGTTGCCGACGCGCTGCCGCTCAAGCGCCTGATCGACGGCGACACCATTCGCGTCAGCCTTCCGCTAAGCGAGGACCACGCCGTGCTGAGACCGAGCCTGGCTCCCGGTCTGATCGCCTCCGCCGAAAGAAACAATCGTCAGGGTGCCTCCGCACTTCGCCTATTCGAAATGGGCCGCGTGTTCCGCAATGCCGGCGGAGGAAAAGCCAAGGATCTCGAGAGCGAAACGCTGGGGATTCTTCTTTCGGGCAATGCCTCCGCCCCTAGCTGGTCCGCCACTCCCCAGCCAGCAGACCTCTACGACCTCAAGGCAATCATCCAGGCTCTCGTCCCAACAAGCCCTGTGCAACTCTCGCCACGCGAGCAAGCGGGTTACGCCTTGGGATGCGATATCGTGATCGCGGGCCAGAATGCAGGCAGCTTCGGGATGCTCAAACCCTCAAGGCAGCGGCAGATCGATTCCAACCACCCGGTCTTCATCGCCGAGCTGGATCTCTCGAAGCTGAGAAAATTGTCGTCGGTCTCCCGCGATATTGCCGATCTCCCGCAGTTTCCCGGCTCGACGCGAGACGTGGCCATGGAAGTCCCCACTGAACTCGCGAATGCCGAAATCGAGAAGGTCCTGGGCAAGTCCAAGGAGGCCCTCCTTTCCGGTTTCGAATGCTTCGACCTCTTCAGCGACCCAAGTGGTGAAAAGCTGGCGGCGGACCGCAAGTCGATCGCTTACCGAATCAACTACCGCTCGCCCGACCGAACCCTGAAGACTCAGGAAGTGGACACGGCGCATCAAGGGATCCTCAAGCAACTCAGCCAAAGCCTGGACGTCAAATTCCGCTAAAAGCGCTTGAGCTTTCTCATGTGAGACCCTATCGTGTCTCACATGAAATACAATGAGCCGGTGATCTATGTCAGCTACCTCCGGGATCGCTGCCGGAAGCCGGGTACCGGGATTCGCGAGGAAGTCGTGATCGAGGATCATCCCTCGGCCGTCATTCGCCGGATTCGCAAGGGTCTTCCGATGGCGGAGTTCAGAGCGCTCGCCGAGTGGCTCAAGGTCACTGATGAAGAGCTGGCTCCCTTGCTTGGAATTTCCCGTGCCACCTTCCACCGCCGCCGCAAAGCCGGCCACCTTGAGCCTCCTGAAAGCGAGAAGCTGATCCGCTTTGCCCGGCTACTCACCCGCGCCACCGAGGTTCTGGAAGATGAGGGGGCGGCACGCGATTGGCTCAAGACTCCCGCCGTGGCCTTCGAAGGTGAATCGCCGCTTTCCTTCGCCGATACCGAAATCGGTGCCCGAGAAGTCGAATACCTGCTCGGTCGCTTGGAACACGGCGTCTTTTCCTGAGTATGCGCTGCTTTCGAATCGTGAAACCGGACTTTGCGGCGACCGCCTTGTCCGGCGAGGGTGCCAGGCTCTACGGCGGACGCTGGAATCCACCGGGTTGGCGCTGCGTCTATGCCGCCGAAAGCAGGGCTCTCGCGATGCTCGAACTTCTGGTCCATCTGACCGGTCGTAGTCGTGCTCTCAAATTCCGGCTGCTCACCTTGGAGATCGATCAGGCGGCGGTCCTGGAAGCGAAACACTTAGCCGATGGCTGGAACACCCACCCTGCCGGCCGAGCCTCACAAATAATCGGACAGAACTGGCTCCAAGACTCCAAATCACCCGTCCTCCGCGTCCCCTCGGTCCTGATTCCAGAAGAAAGCAATTTCCTACTCAACCCTCTGGCACCCGGATTCGACATGATCCGCGTGATCGAGGAGCGGGAACTCAGTCTCGATCTGCGCCTGGCGGAATCCCCTTAGCCCAAGTCGCTGCTGGTCACCGAAGTCTGCTCCCTCGATCCGAGCAAATTTGCCTGATCGATCACCCGCTGGGCAGCGCCATCAAAACGGAAGCTATGACAGTTCGGGCAGAGCATCGTCGCCCCCCCGACAATCGAATCGCAACCCTCACAAACCTTGTAGCCCGAAGGATCGGAGGCGATCCGGGCGGCGGTGGCTTTGCGGGACTCGTTGCTTTGTTTTTCAGACATCGGGACAAAAATGAAGCGGCACCGGAATCCGGAGCCGCTTCGAAAGATTTGAATTTCCGGAGTGCGGCTTAGCTGGCGCTGGCAATGGCTTTGGCGGCCTTACTCTTCAGGTTGGCTGCCTTGCTCTTGTGAATAAGGCCCTTCTTGGCGGCTTTGTCCACTGCCGAGGAGAATTTCGACAGAGACTCTGAAGCGGTCTTCACATCACCCGACTCGGCGGCGCTGAGAGTTTCCTTACGAAGGGACTTGATCGTCGCCTTACGCTGACGGTTCCGCTCGGTGCGGACCTTGGTCTGACGGACTCTCTTGAGGGCTGACTTGTGGTTGGCCATGATTGAAAATGTTCTTGAAAATCCACGCCTTCAGCAGCGCGGGGGCGGAAATCTAGGGAATCAAGGGATGCTGTCAAGCTTGTCTGCCCGCAGAATCCCTCCTTTTTTACCTCAGACTGACGAAGTTCGTCTGGGAGTGAAGACGGGCATACTCCCTGCCGGCCGAGGTTTCCATCAGCGACTTGCGGAACACCTGAACTTCAGCCCCTTCCCCGACTCGATTGTAGAGATCGACGACATCCTTCATCGACATCCGGATGCAGCCATACGAGGCAGGAGTCCCCAGGCGCCACTCTTCCGGCGTGCCATGGATGTAGATGCAACGACCGTAAGTATTGCGATTGTGCGACTGCTTCCCGCTCAGCCAAAGGATCCGACCGACGATGGGATCCCGGCCGGGGGCATTGGGCTTCAGAACCTCACCGGTCGGTCGGCGACTCTTGAAGACCATCCCTTTCGGATATCCGTCGCCAATCTTGCGGGCAACCTCCAGCTTGCCGAGCGGCGTATGATTGCTTCCCGAGCGTGAGCTCAGACCGAACTTTGAAGTAGAAATCGGATAGGACTTCACTGGCTGCCCGTCTCTCACCAACAGCATCCGCTGATCGCGCACGCTAACGAGCATTTTGTTGCGGTCATCCTTGCCGGTTCCGCAACTGCTCAAACTGATGGCGCTCGGAACAATCAACAGGGCGGCCAGCGCCATTCGGATCAGTCGACGTCTCATGATGCGTTCAGGAATCCTGGTTTGGTGGTTCAATGGCATCCTCTGAAGAACTTCCGGAAGGAACCATTCTCAGTAGGGATGATAGCGAAGTGTAGAAGAATCCAACAGGAAATGGAAGCAGAAGAATTGCCGAGGCCCAGCGGGCTTCAAGGGCAGCTTCGACCACGACAAACAGGAAGAAGAAACCGAACAGCAACTCCACCACCGGTGTCAGCGTCTTCATCGCCTTGTAACTGCTCTTCTTCCAATCGCCTTTGCGCTTCTGTTCAATTCCGTACTTCGGCGTGCGGACGAAGCCGGTCTCATGATTGAAGATCGCTTCAAGCACAGCCTTGGCGTTGTTGATCGACATCCCGATTCCCAAGGCAAGAAGCAGAGGAAGATAAGGAACTTCCTTCCACCAGGTTTTCGGGCGCAAAGCCTTCTGCGAGGTGAGGTAGAAAAGTATCACCGACACCGACGCAAAGAAGAAGATCGGCACATTAACAATGTAGTAGGTCCATCCACCGAAGTCCGGTGCCGCGTGCTGGTTGGGATAAATCAGGAAGCAGAGACAGATCAACATCAGGTAGGCGAAGTTCGACGTCAGATGCGCCGTTGCCTCCATCTTCACATACAGGGGTGCCTTGCTCTTCCAGATCGCAGGAAGAACCTTCTTGCAGACTTGGATCGACCCCTTGGTCCAGCGGTGTTGCTGACTCTTGAAGCCATCCATGTCGACCGGTAGTTCGGCTGGTGTTTCGACCTCCTTGAGGAAAATGAAACGCCACCCCTTGAGTTGAGCACGATAGCTCAGATCCATGTCCTCGGTCAGGGTGTCGTGTTCCCAACCACCCGCATCGGCAATGCAGGACTTCCTCCAGATGCCGGCAGTACCATTGAAAGTGAAGAAACGCCCGCTGCGGTTGCGTGCGGTTTGCTCAAGCTCGAGGTGACCGTCCAGGAACATCGCCTGCACTCGGGTCAGGACGTTGAAGGTCCGGTTCAAGTGCCCCCAACGGGTCTGGATCATTCCAATATTGTCGTCGGAGAAATAGTGAATCGTCTTCTGAAGGACATCCGGATTCGGGACAAAGTCGGCGTCCAGGATGAAGAGATACTCCCCCTTGGCAAACTCGGTTCCATGCTCAAGCGCTCCCGCTTTATAGCCGGTGCGATCCGTTCGGTGGATCAACTCGGCATCAAAGCCCTGGGCCTTCAGCCGCTCGACTCCGACACGACAGATCTCGGTCGTTTCGTCGGTGGAATCGTCGAGCACCTGGATCTGCAGCTTGTCCTTCGGATAGTCGAGCTTCGCGACGGAATCCAGAAGGCGGTCGACCACGTGGAGTTCATTGAAGACCGGCAGCTGGACCGTCACCAGTGGCAGCTCCTCAAACTGCTTTTTCGGCACCGGCATTTTCCGCGAGTGCTTGAGGTAAAGGTAGACGATGGTGAGTCGATGAAGTCCGTAACCCGAAAGGCCAATGAGCACGAGAATGTAGGAAACGTACCAGAGAGGTGAGGTCCAAAGTTCCATATTAGTAAGGGAGAATTAGGTTCTCAGGGGAAAAGCTGACCCAAGAACTCCCGAATCAATAGATTGGTTTACTTAAATAAGCAGACTCGGGCTGCGGGAAGCCATCACGGATCCCCTACCAAGTCAAGCCATAAGCCTGTCGTCCTGATAGAGCCAAGCCCCTCATTCCCATTGATCTAGAACCGAAGCAGTGCCAGATTTCCCCCGTGTCCACCTTAAGATTTTTGCTGCCAGCCCTGTTCGCTGCTTCCATGGCGCTTGTCACCGCCGAGGAAGAGCCGGACGCTGCCATTGAACAACCGGCCCTACCTCCGGGAGCCCCGCCAATCCCAGCCGACCTGTTGGAGGACGATCATGTGCGGGAGGAACTGGCGATCAACGAGTTCACCGCCCCTTCAATCGCCAAAATCTTCGATTCCCTGAAATCCTTGGCACCCCTCCCTCTCGCTGATTACCCGCGGGAAATTCCCGAAAGGATGCCGCTGGACCGGGCGGATCTGGCCGTCGAACTGGGCTTTTTGATCGCCGATGGCTTTCTCGTCGTCCAAGTCGGTGAACTCGGCAAGGTCGAGGAGCTCGCCGGACAGCTCACCCGCTACGCCAAGTCCTTGGGCGCGGGTGACCGGGTCAACCGCCACGCGGCAAGCCTGCTTGAAAGCGCCAAGAAAGGCGATGTGGAGCAACTCAAAAAGGAACTCGCGGCTACCCAGAAAGACGTCGAACTCGAGCTGGTAACCCTCCGCGATGCCGACCTCGCGCACCTCATCTCGATCGGCGGATGGATTCGCGCTCTTGAAGTCGCATCGGGCGCGGTCAACAAACAATTCAGCCCGGAGCGCGCACGGCAGATCATGCGGGAAGACATCGCGGATTACTACTCCGCCATCATCGGATCCCTCGAACCCCGCATTGCGGAAAGGCAGAACTACATCGATATGCAAACGGTCCTCTCTGGAATGCGGATTGAAATGCTCATCGAGGAAGGCGAGGATCCTTCGCCTGAAGAGATTGCCGAGATCCACCAACAGGCAAAAAATCTCGTCGAGCTGTCTTTGATGCGCGCCCAGCCATGAAGATTGCAGTCCTCGGGCTCGGCATCATCGGCTCGCGAGCTGCCGAGAATCTCCGCCTGAACTCCGACCACCATGTCACTCTGTGGAATCGAACTCCGAAGGGCTTCGAAGGTGAGTGCAACGACCTGCTGAAAGCGGCAGGCGATGCTGAAGTGATGGCTCTGTATTTGAAGGATGGGCCTGCCGTTCGGGAAGTTACCACGCAGCTATTCCACTCGCTATCGAACAAGCCGACTTTGCTCAATCACTCAACGGTCGATCTCGCAACCACCCACTGGCTCGCGGAGGAATGCGCCAAGCGTGGATGGGGCTTCCTCGACGCGCCATTCACCGGCAGTCGTGATGCAGCAGCCGGTGCCAAGCTCGTCTACTACGCCGCTGGTAGTAGTTCGCTCCTCGAAAAGATGAAGCCCCTCCTTCTCGAGACCGCCAAAGAAGTGATCCCTTGTGGTGATGTGGGCCGTGCCACCATCATCAAACTGGTAACCAACCTTGTCTCCGCGTGCACCGTTCAGGCCTTGGCCGAAGCTCTTGCCACGGCGACACGCCATGGCATCGCGCCGGAGACCCTTACCTCGGCCATTGCCAGCAATGCCTGTGGCTCTCCACTCGCCGCACTCAAACTCCCAACCATGGCCAGCGGCGATTTCACACCCCACTTCTCATTGCAGAACATGCTCAAGGACAGCCGCTACGCCCTCGAACTTGCCGAAGGGCTTGACACCCCCGCCATCAGGACGGTGTCCGACCGAATGGCCGAACTCTGTGAGTCCGGACTCTCCGAACAGGATTTTTCGTGTCTCGCGTCACCCTACCTCGATTCATGAGCCAACCCGAGAACCTTCCCTCCGAATCACCGGTGATCCTCTCGATGACTGGTCCCGATGCCATCCGGTTTCTCAATGGTCAGATCACTCAGGATGTCTCCAATCTCGATGACAAGTCCCTCCCCGCCTGCGTGACCGACGCCAAAGGTCGTCTCCAGTACTACATCAAGGTATTCGCGGGATCCGAAACGGGATCACTGTGGCTCACCTGCCCGAAAGATCAGGCTGCAGGTCTACGCGATCGATTGGAACGCTATCTGATCGCGGACGACGTCGAGGTCGCGGACCTGACCAATCAGTGGGCCTGCATTCATTCCTCACATCCAGATCCATCATCTGACTTCGTCCGCTCGGCACGCGGATGTTTTGGCGACGGCTTTGATTGCTGGTGGAAAACCGATCATCTGCCGCAGCTTGATGCGATCGATCAAGCTCAAGCAAAGAGACTCCGGATCTCCGCCCGCATTCCGGCATGGGGACACGAGTTGAGCGAAGGCATGCTTCCGCCCGATGCAGGTCTCGATAAGAACGCGATCTCCTATCACAAGGGTTGCTACATCGGTCAGGAGGTTCTTTCTCGAATCAAGTCTGCTGGTAAACTCAATCGCCGACTCGCTGCATTTGAAATCACAGGAGAGCCGAACGAAGGTGATCTCCTACTGCTCGGCTCAAAAGAAGTCGGACACCTCACGAGCGTGGTGACAGACGAAGCGTTGGGCTTTTTGAAGAAGCAAGGATTCGGGGAAACGGACTTCACCATTGCCGATTCCGCCGGGAACTCCACGGGTGCGGCAAGGTTTTCCGCCTGGGCCTGAGGCCAGCACCAAAAAAGGGGCGCCGGATGAATCCAACGCCCCTTTTTCATGAAGATTTCAAGTCCGCCTCAGTATTCGTAGTTCAATGAGAAGTTGAACTGCCCACCCTTGTCGGCGATCGGATCCGGGCTGTCGATCGGGATGGCATAGTCGAGAGCCAACGGAACCGGACTGATCGGCAGACGAAGTCGAACACCGATACCGACATCCTGATAGAGTTCGCTCGCATCGAGGTCCCACGCGCCTGCGTTCACAAAGCCCAAGTCGTAAAACGCAGCGAGCCGGACGTTGTCAATGACTGGCACGGTGTATTCAAATGACAGGAATCCGAGCGATTGACCACCAACGACTTCCTCGGTCACAGGATCACGTGGACCAACGTCGCGGAATTCGAAACCACGCAAGGTCTGAGGACCGCCAAGATAAAGCGTATCAAAAATTGGCACCGTGCCGCTGGTCGCATCGACAAAGGCCAGTTCACCCTTGATCGAAAAGATCGAGTCCCACTTGAAGTTCCAATATTTCGAACCAAGAACCGTGAGACCATAAGTGTCGACGTCGCCGCCAAGGAAGGTCCCGGCCAAGCTGACTCCGACATCGATCTTGGATCCTTCACGAGTCTCGATCACCGAATTCCGAGTGTCGTAGACCCAGTTCGCACTGAGGGCCGAGCGAATGTAGTCGCCTTCTTCCGGAATAAGCAAAGAAGGCGGACCGGGAGGCACCATGCTGGTTGATGCGTTCGACAAGGCGTAAACGGAGGCATCAAGGTCGATGGAGACTTGCTCAAGTCGATACTCACCTCTGATGAAGGTATTTTCCGTGAGAGGTTTACGGAGCGTGATCGCGCCGCCCGCATTGGTCTGTTCATAGAAATCCGAGAAGAACTGGGAGTCCCGGTAGAAGAGCTCTCCGCCAAGCGCGAGCTGCTGCCCCATGAACCACGGCTCGACCAGGGAGATACCGGCATCGATCCGCTCCGAGCCAATCCGCAGGTCGGCACTGAAGCGCTGACCTCCACCTGTAAATGCCCATGGATTCGTGATATCGAAGTTGGTCTGCTCAAGCCGGACGAATCCCACGATGGAGTCAATCGAACTGAATCCGACACCGCCACTGATGGAACCAGTGCGGCGCTCCTCGACCAGAATATCGACATCGCGATAGCTTCCACCGCGGGCGCTTGGCGACGAATTCACCTGAACGTTATCGAAATACTGGAGCCCCTCGAGGCGGGCCTTGGTGACTTCCGTCTCCACCGAGTTGAAGTAGTCTCCGGGCTTGAGGGGGACTTCACGACGAATGACCCGGTCCTGCGTCTTGGTATTCCCTTCAATGTTCACCTCACCCACACGATAGCGGGAACCTTCGGTAATCCGGTAAACAACCGACACCTGATTCGGACCTGCGTCCCGAATGTCGGGAGTCACGGTCGCATCCGCATAACCCCGGGATCCATAGTAGCTGCGGATCGTGGTCATGTCCGCCCTCATTTTCTTGGAGTTGTAGGCGTCTCCATCAACCAAAGTCAGAGCCGGATAAAGTTCTTCAGGGGTGAATACGGTCATTTTCCCGAAACCCAGTCCCTTGACGGTGTACTTGTCACCTTCATTGATCGGGATCACCAGATCGACACGGCCGTCTCCAACCGGTTCGCGCCGAATGCCTGGGCTATCGGCACGGAGGAATCCCTTCGAGCGATAAAAGTCCAGGACCGACTCCAGATCCTGATCAAGCTGTCCGACTTCGAAGCGACCCGACTTGGTGATCCATGACCAGAGTCCCTTTTCCTTCACGCTCATCTGACGAAGCAGCGTCCGGCGATCAAAAGTGTTGTTCCCTTCAAAGCGAATGTCACGAATCTCGTTCTTGCCGCCCTCATCAATGATGAAAATCAAATCCGCACCCTGTCCGGTCTCGGAATCCTGAAAGCGATGACTGATCGTCACATCGGGGTATCCGGCATCGGTGTAAAGGGCCTCGATGTTCTGTCTCGCAGTGATCACCATCTCATCGCTCAGCGCGCCGCCGGCTTTGAGTTTCGATTCCTTGGCCAGCTTGGTGTCACTGAATGCGGTGTTTCCGACAAACCCCACGGCAACGAATCCGGGCCGGGTCGTCACCGAGTAGATCACCCGCACATTTTCCCCCACCGGCTCCGCCAAAACCCTCACATCATTGACCATCCCGGAACCGTAGAGCGCCTTGATGTCATTATCGATGGTGTCCGTCCGGTAGGGAGTCCCTGGGGAAAGCTGAATGAAATTGCGCAATCTCGCCTCATCAACGGTCTGATCCCCCTCGTAGCGGAAATCGACAGCAGAGATATTTTGACCCTCAAATCCCTGAGCGCTTACCGACGTCATCGAAAAACCGAAAACGACAAGCGCCGCCAGAACCAACCGGCACGTCCAACGGGACGCGCCCCAAAACCCTAGGAAGGATGAAATATCCATGTGTGTGTGCGACTGCGGGGATAAAACCCGCCAAAGGCCCACCCCGTCAAGGACCATGTCTCCCTAACGAGCGCACCTTCGCTTTGACAAGCAGACCCCTGCCTCCTTAGTTTCCCGCCCCCGGCGCGACAGACCGCCCACCGGACGCCCGATTTCCACCATGAACATTACCGTCGACAAGCAGCCAAACTGCACCGCCACTCTTCGTGTCGAAGTTCCTTCAGACGCCGTCTCTTCCGAACGCGAAAAGATCCTCAAAGCCTACAGCTCGCAGGCCAAAATCCAAGGATTCCGTCCCGGCAAGGCACCACGCAAGGTCATTGAAACCCGCTACAAGGATTCCATCTCCGACGAACTTCAGGAGCGCCTGGTGCGCAAGGCCTTCGATGAGGCTCTGAAAAAGGAAGCACTCAAGGTTCTCAACTTCGGCAACCCGGCCGATTTTTCCCAAAATCCGGATGGTTCGGTGAGCTTCAACTCGACCCTCACCCTCGCTCCGGAAATCGAACTTCCCGAATACAAGGGCGTCGCCGTCAAGGAGCCCTCCGCTGAAGTCAGCCAGGAGGAAATCGACAAGAACCTCGAATCCCTGCGCGAGCGTTTCGCGGAATATGAAGACATCGAGGACCGGGCCGCTGAAAATGGCGACCTCGCCGTTCTCGACTACACCTCCACGCTCGACGGCAAGCCTCTCGAAGAGGCCGTGGGCAAGCCGGTGGGTTACCTGGCAAGCCGTGAAGGCTTCTGGATGAAAATTGATGAACAGTCCTTCCTCCCCGGCTTCACCGCACAGTTGGTCGGTGCCAGGCCCGGCGACGAAAAGGAAATCACCGTCACGGTCCCGGACGACTTCCCGGTCGCTGATCTCCACGGTAAGGAGCTTGTCTTCTCCGTCTCAGTCAAGGAACTCAAGCAGGCCAAGCTTCCCGATCTCGACGACGAACTCGCTGCCAAGCTCACCGGCGGAAAGAACCTCGACGAATTGAAGCAGCTCGTCTCCCAGCAGATGACGATCGAAAAGCGTCGCAAGATCGATGACTACAAGGTCAACCAGATCGTTGAGCACTTCAACAGTCAGGTCGATTTCGAACTTCCTGAAGAACTGCTCCGCCACGAAACCCAGAGTCAGGCGGACACCCTCGTCAGGCGCGGAGCCGAGTCCGGCATGAGTGAGGACGAACTCGCCGCCCAGCAGGCCGAGATCTTCGCCACGGCCGGAATTCAAGCGCGCACCAACCTGAAAACCAACTTCATCCTTCAGGAAATCGCCAACGCCGAAAACATCGTGGTCAGCGATCAGGAACTGGTCCAGCACCTCGCCACCATCGCGAATCAGCGTAAGGAAAACCCGAAGAAATTCATCAAGCAACTTCAGAAGGAAGGCCGCATCTCTGGCATCCGGAATTCCATGCTGATCGGCAAGGCCATTGACTTCGTGCTTGAGCACGCGACCATTGAAGAGGTTTCCGGCGAGCCGGAAGAATCCGATTCCACTGATCAATGAACAACTTCCCCACTTCCCTGCCCACCGCAGGCGGACCACAGAACAACTACTACGTTCCCACCGTCATCGAACAAGACGGTCGGGGCGAACGCGCTTTCGACATCTATTCGAGACTGCTCAAGGACCGCATCATCTTCATCGGCACACCGATCGACGACTTCGTCGCCAACTCGGTCATCGCCCAGCTCCTTTTCCTGCAGATGCAGGACAATAAAAAGGACATCCACATCTATATCAACAGCCCGGGTGGCTCCGTCACCGCCGGTCTGGCAATGTACGATACGATGCAGTTCCTGACCTGCGACGTGAACACCTACTGCATCGGCATCGCCGCTTCGATGGGATCCGTCCTACTGACCGCGGGCACCAAGGGCAAACGCTTCTGTCTCCCGAACTCCCACGTCATGATTCACCAGGTCTCCGGTGGCGCCCAGGGCACCGCTTCGGATGTCGAGCGGACCATCGGCTTCATGTTCAACCTGAAGAAGCGCCTCAACGGCATTCTCGCCAAACACTCGGGGAAAACCGTCGAAGAGGTTGAAAAAGATTCCGACCGCGACAATTACATGACCGGTGAGGAAGCCGTCGCCTATGGCTTGGTCGACAAGGTTCTCGAGAGCCGGAAAGAGCTCCCTGAATCCGTCGCGGAAGCTACTGCTGACGCAGATGACGGAAAAAAGACCGAAGATTAACGACTTTCAGGTTACTCTCAAGGCGTCGGCGGAATCCTCCGTCGGCGCCTTTTTCCCGTCTCCACCCCACTGACCCGATGGCACGCGCCTCCAACCTCACGATGTGCTCTTTCTGCGGGAAGAGTCACTCAGAAGTGAAAAAGCTCATCGCCGGCCCCGGCGTCTATATTTGCAACGAGTGCGTCGACGTTTGTTCTAACATCCTCGACAAGGAACTTTCTGCCAATGAAGCCAAACCGAAGGGCGGCGGCCGCAGCAGCTCCAAGCGCAAACTTCTTTCTCCCGCCGAACTCCGCGCCAAACTCGACGACTTCGTGATCGGGCAGGAACAGGCCAAGAAGGTTCTGTCCGTCGCGGTCTATAATCACTATCAGCGTCTGAATCAGGACATTCCGCTGGAAAACGACGAGTTCGCCGAAGTGGAAATCGAAAAGTCCAACGTGCTGCTCCTCGGCCCGACCGGATCCGGCAAGACCCTGCTCGCCCGCACGCTCGCCCGCCTTCTCGACGTTCCTTTCTGCATCGTCGATGCCACCACACTCACCGAAGCCGGCTATGTCGGCGAAGACGTCGAGAACATCATCCTGCGTCTCCTTCAAGCTTCCGACTTCGATGTCGAGCGCGCCGAACAAGGCATCATCTATGTTGATGAGATCGACAAGATCGGCCGCAAGACCGACAACGTCTCCATCACCCGCGATGTCTCCGGCGAAGGCGTCCAGCAGGCCCTCCTCAAAATTCTTGAAGGCACCGTTTGCAACGTTCCCCCTCAAGGTGGACGCAAGCACCCGCAGCAGGAATACATCCAGATCAACACCGAGAAAATCCTCTTCGTCTGTGGTGGTGCCTTCGTCGGCCTCGAAGACATCATTCAGCGTCGAATGGGTGCCAGCACCCTCGGTTTCCATCAGATCGAAGATGAAAAGAACGCCAAACCCGGCGACATCCTCGAGAAGGTCCAACCCGAAGACCTCCTCCACTTTGGCCTGATCCCGGAATTCATCGGCCGCCTCCCCGTCATCTCCTCGCTGCGCAAGCTGACCGAAGACGAACTCGTCTCGATCCTCACCGAGCCAAAGAACGCCCTCGTCAAACAATACGGCAAACAGCTCGCGCTCAACGGCGTGAAACTGCGCGTCACCCGCGACGCCCTGCGCGCCCTCGCCGAAGAAGCGGTGGAGCGTGGCACCGGTGCCCGTGCCCTGCGCTCGATCTTCGAGCGCATGATGCTCGACATCATGTATGACATCCCCTCGCGTGACGACGTCGAGGCCGTCACCATCAACCGCCAGGTGGTCAAAGGCGACAAGCCACCCGGCATCCGCAAGCGCCGCAGCGACAAGGACGCCGCGTAGGGAGAGCGGGCAATTCTGCCCGCTCGAATCACTGCGGGCAGAATCGTCCGCTCTCCTCACATCTTTAGAGGCAGCCCGATCTCGGAAAAGCCGTCACTCCTGACGCCATAGTTCCTAGATTCCCAGACACACATGCCCTGTTGCATGCCAGCGGCGTTTCCCCTACATTTCCAGCATGAGCACCGTTCTCGAAGCCGCCGAAATCTCGGCTACTGGAGCTGACCGCACAGCCTTTAACCTCGCGGTTTGGGACAAAATCATCGCCGACCCCGAGTTCGCCGCAATGCCCTACCGCTTCGAGACCGACGAACACGGACAGATCATCATGTCGCCTCCAGCATCGCCTGACCATTCGGACAAACAATTCAAGATTGCCTCTGCCATCAGCCGGATGGCGCCGACCGGAAAGGTTCTTCCCGAATGCCCCATTTCGACAGTGGGAGGCGTCAAGGCCGCCGACGTCGCCTGGTGCTCACCGGAAATCTGGCTAGCATCAAAGGGCAAATCCTGCCTCGTCCGAGCTCCCGAAATCTGTGTCGAGATTCTCTCTCCATCGAATACCGACAGCGAGATCGAAGAAAAGAAACAGCTCTACTTCGAAGCTGGTGCCCGCGAGTTCTGGCTCTGCTCCGTCGATGGAGAAATGAGTTTCTTCTCATCCGAAGGACCCATCCCCACCTCGCGTCTCTGCCCCGACTTCCCGGATCAAATCTCCTAACCCAGCAATCTCATCGGAGTGGCGCTTTCCCAAGCGCCATGAGTGGGCAAGGCGACTTTCCAGTCACCCCGCACCTCATGATTGCCGTAGCCCCATGCATTCGCTTCACTCCCTCATGCGCTGGCCGCTTCTCCTCTTTCCCCTGACCCTCCACGCTCAGGACCTCCCCGACCCGGACGAGGCCGCCTACCCCGCCATCGAACGTTTCGTCCAGGTCCTCGAAGAGGTCCGTCAGCGACATCCCGACGCCGACAAGCTCGCCTACGATCGCCTGGTCAACCACGCCCTCGAGGGCATGCTGGCATCTCTCGATCCCCACTCCTCCTTCATTCACCCGGAGATGGCGGCGATGATGAAGGAAAACCCGGAACTCGTTCCCCACGTCCCATCACTCGGTCTGACTCTCGGCTGGCGCGACGATGGACCTTACCTCGCCAATACTCTTCCTGGCTCACCAGCCGCCACACTTCTGCCTGGCTCACGCCTCCTTGAGCTCGATGGCCAGGACGCCCTCGAACTTCCACCCGAGGATCTCCTTTCCCGGCTCCAGCGACAACCCGGCGAAACCAGCAAGCTTCTGCTCAAGTCCCCCGCCGACGCTCAGCCCATCGAAATCACCCTCACCCACCGGGCCGTCGATAACCGTGCGGTGACTCACTCCCACCTCATCGCAGACACCGAGCCCCCGGCCGGCTACGTCCGTCTCGCCTCCTTCACCGATGCCGCTCCACGCGAAATCGAAGCCGCCCTCGATGAGCTCGAGGACGCCGGCATGAAACGCCTCATCCTCGACCTGCGCGGCAACCCTGGCGGCTCCCTTCCCGCGACCGTTAAAATCCTCGGCTACTTCCTCCCACCATCCACCGAAGTCGTCACTACCCGTGGTCGAAGTGAAAAAGCCCAAGGCGGGCCTCTCAAGACTCCCGACCGTCAACGCCGCCAACGCGAATACCCGATCACAATCCTGATCGACCGCCTCTCAGCCTCCGCCTCCGAACTCACCGCCGGAGCCCTTCAGGACCTTAAGCGTGCCACCGTCATCGGCGAAACCTCCTACGGCAAAGGCTCCGTCCAGAACATCATCCCGATGGGCGGTGGCACCGCGCTGCGCCTCACCATCGCCACCTACCACACTCCCAGTGGCAACACGCCCCACCTCAAGGGCATCAGCCCCGATGTCGAAATCGAGTTCACCGACGAGCTCCGAGAAAAATTTGCCCTCTCCCTGCGTCGCGACTCTCTGACACCGGAAGAATCCGCCGAGCTCAAAGACTGGCAGGATCCCGTCATCAAGGCCGCCCTTGAAAGCGATTGATAAAAAGTGGCATGACCGTCCCAGTCATGATTCCCGAGATTCCAATCCATCGTACAACGACCCATTCACTCACTCATGACCGAGACGGTCATGCCACAAGTTGACCTATTCAGAAGCCGTGCTCCTCCTCGCCATCGAATCCTCCTGCGACGAAACCGCCGTCGCGATCCTCTCCGGAGAACCCGGCCAGCCCGCCCGGATCCTCGCTTCGGAAATCGCCAGCCAGATCGAGCTCCACCGCGTCTATGGCGGCGTCGTCCCCGAACTCGCCTCGCGCAATCATTCCCTCCACCTGCGGCCACTTGTCGAACAGGCTTTGGCAACGGCTGCGATCTCCCTGAAGGACATCGACTGCTTTGCCGCCACCTCCGGCCCCGGCCTCGCCTCGTCACTACTGATCGGCGCCACCGCCGCCAAAGCCCTCGCTGTCGCTGCAGGAAAGCCCTTCATTGCCGTCAACCATCTCGAAGGTCACCTGCTCTCTCCCTTCGTCGCCACCGGCAAGGTCCCGCCACACGTCGCGCTGATTGTTTCCGGTGGTCATACTCTGCTGCTCGACGTCGCAAAGCCCGGCCACTACCGCCGCCTCGGATCGACCCGTGATGACGCCGCCGGCGAAGCCTTCGACAAGGTCGGCAAGATGCTCGGCCTCCCCTATCCCGGCGGACCCGAGATCGAAAAGACCGCCAAGGGAGGAAACACCGAAGCCTTCAGCTTCCCACGATCGATGCTCAAAGACCCCAGCTTCGATTTTTCCTTCTCGGGCCTGAAGACCGCCGTCCTCTACACCCTCACCGACCGCAATCCTGACTACGGCACTCCCCGTACTTCCGATTTGCCCGACCTCTGCGCTTCGTTCCAAAAGGCCGTCATCGATGTCCTCATCGCCAAAACGCTCCGGGCCGCACGACATACCGGACGCGACACCATCGCCTTGTCCGGCGGGGTTTCACTCAACCAGGCACTGCGCCACGCCTTCACCGCTGCCTGCGCCAAGGAGGGACTCACGCTCCTGACGGCCGACTCAGGACTCTGCACCGACAATGCGGCCATGATCGCCTTTGCCGCCCTGCTGCAGCACTTCGATGGCCACCAATCGCCGCTCGACGAAGACATCGATCCCAACCTCGCGCTGGCAACCTGACTTCAATGGCGCGATTTAGTCCTTGGCGCATCGGTCATCATCGCGGTTTCTAGTGGCGACGCGATGGCATACCGAACGATCATATTCGACTTCGACGGCACCCTTGCGGATACGCTCGAGGAGAGCCGTCAGATTTTCAACCGTCTCGCCCCGGACTACAAGCTGCGCCAGGTCTCTGCCGAAGAGCTTCCCGCACTCCGTCACTTTTCCCTCAAGGAACTGCTCCGTCACCTCGGGATTCCGAAGCGCCGCGTCCCGGGCCTGATTGCCCGTGGCACCTCAATGATGCGCGGAAATGTCACGAATCTCGATCTAATCGAAGGAATCGACGCCATCCTGCCCCAGCTCAGGGAGCGCTGTGATGCCTTTGGTGTCCTGACTTCAAACGCCCCGGCCAACGTTGATCTATTTCTCCGTGCCAAAGGCTTGCGCGGGCTCTTCAACTTCATCTCGTCAACCTCCAAACTCACGGGAAAGGCCAAGCACCTTCGAGCCATTCGGAAGACCTTTTCCCTGAAGTCTGAGGAAATGCTCTACGTCGGAGACGAAATCCGTGACATCAAGGCCTCGAAGAAGGCGGGAATTCCCGTGGCCGCCGTGACCTGGGGCTTCAATTCCCCCGAAGCCCTGACTGCAGAAACTCCGGAACACCTGATTTCCTCCCCCGGCGAGTTTCTAGCCCTTCTTCCTCCTGAATAAACGAAACACACTCCGCATTCGACAAATCCCGGTCCCCTCCCTCATTTTCCCTGCATGAGCGACGAGCCCAAAGATCAACCGACAAACGATGTCACCGAAGTGGTGGTCGAAGCCCCGGAATCCTCTCCTTCGAAGTACCGTGCCCCCTCCCCGGTCATCCTTGCCTTTTGCATGGTCATCGTCGGCCTGCTCATCGTTCTCATCATCCAAGGAACCAGCGGGTCGGGAGGCAGCGCCGAGATGAGCAAGAAGGAGCGCCAGACTCTCGAGGAGGAATTCCTGCGGGCGGACATCAAATCCAGCCGGGCCAGACTCAATCGCGAACGCATCGCCATGGGCCTTGAACCCCTCGCCGGAGAGAATCAAGCGGAAGCCGCCGAGGAAGTCGCGGCCCGGCTGAAATCCGATGCCGAAACCCTCGCCTCGCTGGCCGGTAGCTTCCAGATCCTGCTCGAGGACAAGGACCGCGATCTCGACCTCGCCCGCAAGGAAGCCATCGACTCACTCAAGGAAGCCCAGCGCATCCGCGAACTGCTTGAAGCCGTCCGGATCGAACGCGACAAGGCGCTCCTCGAAGCGACACGCAACAGCACGCTCCAAGGACAGCTCGACGCCGCCAACAATCGCATCGCTTTGCTCGACGCAGAACTTCTTCGACTCCGCGACGAACCTGCCCGACTCCAACAAGAGCTCCTCGCCTGCCAATCGGAGCGCTCGCAGTTGATGGACCGCATCGCCCAACTGGAGTCCGAACTGAACCGGGTCAACCTCTTCGCGACGACCGAGAATCAAATCATGAAGGAAGCCATCGCGCTCTTCCGTGAACTCCGTAAGCTCGAAGGAAAGCCCGATTCCGAGATCATGGCAGCCTACTCCAGTTTCGGAAAAAAACTCGGCGCAGAGGTGCTCAAGAAGTGCGACTTCGCCACAGGCTCTGCTGAAGTGGCCCCGGAATTGCGGTCCGGTTTGATGGATACCGTCGCCGAAGTACCCGAAGGTGCGATGATTTTCGTCGTCGGCTACGCTTCGCGCACCGGAAATGTCGACAGCAACCGCACCCTCTCCTCGGACCGGGCCACCGCTGTCGCTCAGCTCCTCGACGCAGCGAAAAGCCCCAACCAGCGAGTCCAGGCCGTCTACCTCGGCCAGACGGACCGATTCAGCGGAAGCGTCCCCGAGCGCAACCAGATCGTCGAAATCTGGCAGATCGTTGCACCGATGCAGTAGTCACTGCAGCGCATTGAAATACCACTCGGCGAGCTTCCAGCCTCCAAAAAGCCAGGTCAGGGCCCCAAGCACAAGGAATGGCCCGAAGGGCAACTGCTTGCCAAAACCGATGCGACCCAAGGCCGCTCCGGCAATGGCATAGAGCGAACTGACCAACAGCGTGAAGAAGACACCCGACCAACCGAAGAAGGCACCGATCACGCCCATCAGGTGAACGTCGCCCATTCCCATCGCCTCGCGCGGGATCACGGCACTGGCCGAAGTTCCCTCGAGGGACTCGATATCCTCCAACTCGACCTTTTCTCCGTTGGGCAATTCGATCCCGTTCTCCCGCAGGATCAGCGTCCCGGCTTCGACCTCATTCCCGTTCAGTCGGATCGACTTGGCCTCAATGACCAACTTGTCGGAAGGCCTGAAGAAGATGTCCCACCACTCGATCTTCTCCTCTTCCATGTGGAAAACAATCGTCTCCTCCTCAGTCTTGGGCTCCTCCAGATGCCAAGCGACCGGTTCTTCGAAACTCAGCTGCTTGCGGCCGAAAGCCAGCTTCCCTAACAGCACCACGGCCCATAAGCCAAAGAAGCCGATCACCCATCCGATCAAGGCCTGATAGAGTCCACCCAACCAACTCGGATCGGACGATGCCCACGCCGCCATGTCCGGCAGCACCGGCATCAGCGCAGCAGCAATGAACCCAGCCACCGTGCCACTGATCGTCAACTCCAGCGGAATGATCAAATGCTCGGCATCAATGAACGCGATCGCGACAAAGGTCGCCGTCATGAACCAAAGGGGAAACAGGGCAAGCATCTGGACGCTGAACTCCTTGCCGCCCGTGTGCTGAACCACCACCCAGCCAACCACCGCAAACAGAACCGCCGTCACCAGCTCGACGATGAAGTAGCGTGACGGGATCGGTGCCTTGCAGCTCACGCACTTCCCCTTCAACGCGAGCCAACTGACCAGCGGGATATTGAGCCTCATCGGGATCTCACTCTTGCACTTCGGACAAAAGGACCTCTTCGGATCATTCACGGATAACCCGAGGGGCAATCGGTAGATCACCACATTCAGGAAGGATCCGATGCAGGCCCCGATAAGGAAGGCCGGCAGAAACCACAGCGGATGATCAAGAGGCGGATAAATCACGCCCAAGAGTGAACATGATTCCAATCATTTCGGAAATCCGAAATTTCGGAGCCGCGTCGGAGTGGCGCTTCGCCAAGCGCCATAAGAGGGAAAGGCGGCTTTCAGCCGCCCCATTAACCCTTTTTCCCAAACCTTTTCTCCAGAACCTCCCGCCGAAACCCGAAGATCTTTTTCAGCTTCGGCCCCACGAAGATCCCGTGCCCCAACTCTCCAAACGGCCAGAAAGGCATCGCGTAGCATACCAGATCCTTCATCAGCACCCCACCCTCCACTTCCTCAAACCAATGCCGATGGTGCCAGAACTTGTAGGGCCCGAAACGTTGCTCATCGACAAAAGACTTCCCCTCGTCGACCGCCTTGATCTCGGTCACCCAAGGAATCCAGACCCCGGGAAGCATCTTCACCTTGTAGGTGATGATCTGCCCCTCGTGCATGGTATCCGAGCGAAGGCTCTCGATCTTGAAACCCAGCTCAGGTGGCGTGATCTCATCCAGATTCCGCGGCGATGAAAAGAACTCCCACGCCTCTTTTATGGAAATCGGAAGAAACTGTTCCTGTTCGAGCGTGTGAATCATGGCGCGCTAAAAGAGCAGTGCCCCAGCATTCGTCAACAGGTCAGACTACTTCGTAAGCTCGATGGTGAACGCCCGCTGAGGCACTCCATCGACATCGCGGATGCAGGCCGTCACGATCGGCACCTCCTTCGACCAGTCGATGGACAGGGTTCCGAAATTCACCGGACGGAAATTCTTTCCAACCCGCCACTTGTTCGGCTCGTCCTTCGTTCCGCCCAAAGCAAGATTCAGGCTGCTTGAGGTGACTTCATACAAAGGATAGCCACAGCGTTCCTCCATCATCGAAACCTCTGACAGGTGGCGATCTCCACTCAGAAGAATCACCGGTGGCACCTCCTTCTCCGCCAGCAACGAGAACAAGCGCTCGCGCTCCTTGGGAAAGTTCTCCCACTTCTCGAAACGATGATCCTCGGGCAAGACCTGAATCGAGGAGACCAGCACATTCACCTGGGCGGTGCTTTCGCGCAGCATCTTCTCCAGCCAACTCCATTGGGCCTCACCAAGAATCGTCCCGTTCGAGCCAATCGGATCCCGGTGATAACGTGTGTCTAACAGGATTACCCGAACCATCTTTCCCGGGATGCCGAAATCCTCGACGTCGTAGACTCCCTCGCGCTTTCTTCTGACGCTTCCTTCGGGTTCATCCAGAAAGTCGAGGAACACCTGCTGCGACTCGCGCTTCATTGGATACTCGGCACCTGCATCGTTGTCCCCATAGTCGTGATCATCCCAGGTTCCGATCACTTTCGATATCGAACGCAGACGCGCGTAGGCGGGATTCTCCCTCACCACCTGAAATTTCTCGGCCATCACCGCCATGTCCTCGGTATCGCCATAGATGTTGTCCCCCATCCAGATGAAGACATCCGGCTTCAAAGCCGCCACCGCCTCCATCGCCGGCGCCGCCATCGTTTGCTTGTAACACGAGGCAAAAGCGATCTGACGAACCGGCCCCTTTTCCGCCTCCGTTTCTTTGGCGGAAAGAGGCAAGAGACACATCAGGAACATCGTGGCAGGCAAAAATCTCATGCCTCCATCAATGCACCGCGATTCCCGCTGGCAAGTTCATTCCTGAGCCAGAGCCAATGATTCCCCTGGTGCCCGGTTGCGTTCATCGACCTGCGCATTCAGCGTGAAGAAATCGTAGAGATAGCCAATCCCGACCAAGCCGCCGGTCAGCAACCACAAAATCCCCGTCCATACCTTGCCGAGGTAAAAGCGATGAATTCCGAAAACCCCGACGAAGGTCTGCAGGATCCAGGCCACCGAGTAGTCTGCGGGTCCACGTGCATACTTCTTCGCCGCATCCCGCTCCATGCCGGGAATCAGAAACAAGTCGATCAGCCACCCGATACCCAACAGCCCGAGCGTGAAAAACCAGATCACTCCCGAAATCTGCTTTCCGAAATAAAAGCGGTGCGCGCCGAGAAATCCAAAAATCCAGAGCAGATAGCCGACCGTTTTGCTGTGAGTGGGTTGAACCGGGTTTGTCATGCCCCGATTCTCCCATGTTCGCGTTCCACCGCCATGAGAAACACCAGGGGATTCTGGAACGGACGGAAAAACCTTTAGCGGACCTTGGGAATGACCACCGGATCCGAAATGTGGGCGGGAAGCTCATCAAGCTCGCTCGCAGCAAATTCGCTGACCATCCCTCCAATTCGCAAAGCAAAACGCTTTCCGCCAATGGCAGGGGTCACCACCACAGGCCAATCAGGGTAGGAATCTGTATTCATCCCGGGCAAGTAGAGCCATTCTCCCTTGGCGGCCTTAGGAGTTATCATCTCAAACCGCCCATCCGACACACCGAAGGCTTCAAATTGATTCAGCACATGATCCCCAGTCAATGGGAGGCTCGTCCCTGTTGCCTTTCTCACCTGATCTGCAAGATCATCCGAAGGATAGTTCCCAAATTCCTCCTCAAACTCAAAAAGCAGCAAGACGGCACCCATCAACTCACGCACCATTTCAAGCTGCTTCTCACGTTCGTTCATTCTCATGATCGACCTGACTCCGACCACGGAAAGCAACGATAGAACCACCCAAAGAACGGCCCAGACAAACCACGAGGCTCGCTTCGACTTGGCGGCCCTTGGAATACCTTCTTCAGTCTGGACGTTTTCACGAACCATTGGACCGAAGGCTAGGCTGTCCTGAGCGCCAAATCAACGAAACTCCGCCCATTCAAGCCTTCGCCTTCTTCTCCATCCGCTTGCGGACGTTCGGATCGAGGATGCGCTTGCGCAGGCGGATGTTGTTCGGAGTCGCTTCCACCAGCTCATCCTGCTCGATGTATTCGATGGCGCGCTCA
>NZ_JBATWY010000186.1:0-20437 GCF_049672945.1 Haloferula sp.
CTCGACCTGGGTCCATCAGGAACTCGCCGACACCCGTCCGCCGGCAGTGGGTTTCCATCTTCCCCAGGACGGGCAGACCAACTATCCGGTCAGCGCGCCGATCAGCCTCCTTATCCATGAAGTACTGGAAACCCGTACGATCATCAATGGCGATACCATCCTCATTCGTCCTGTCGGTGGCGCTTCGCTCGCCGCGCAGTTTACGCTCTCTTTTGACGGCGTTCTGACCTTCACGCCGGACGATCCGCTGCAAGAGAATACGAGCTACGAAGTGGTGCTGGATGGGATCCAGGACGCATCCGGCAATGCCATGGAGCCTTACAGCTTTACTTTTTCTACCGGTGAAACCGTATCCGGAAACACGGCACCGATTGTTGAATCCTTCACGGCAGATCAAACGGTCGTCGAACCCGGGGCCCTGATCACGCTGACAGCAGTGGCCAGTGACGACAATGATCCGGCACTGGATTTGGAGTTCCGGTTCGATCCGGGCAATGGCGAGGCGAAGACAGAGTGGAGCCCTAACAGCAGCGTCGGTTTTATCTACAACGTCGCCGGGCACTATCAACCGACCGTGCAGGTGCGCGACACGGCCGGAGCCATTTCCAGTCTGAACACCGGCATCAACATCATGACGCTGCCCGTCGGTCCCGCTGCAACCTCCAGCGGCCCGGTCGCGATCGATACAGCGAATCGGCGAATCTGGACGGTCAATCCGGATAACAACTCGGTCACGGTGGTTCATGCCGATGATCTCACGGTGATCGCGGAAGTGCCCGTCGGTAACGATCCAAGATCGGTGGCAATCGATCCTTCCGGCCATGCCTGGATCACCTGTCACGACGATGACCGCGTGGTCGTGCTGGATGGCACTTCCCACGCTGAGATCGCCGATTTTGATACCGGCCACGGCAGCGCGCCCTTTGGCGTGGTGATTTCACCCGACGGACAGGCGGCCTACGTTTCCCTCTACGGCAGCGGCGGCTTGATGCGCTTCGAGGTGGCCTCGCTGTCGCTCGATGGCTCTCCCCTCGAACTCGGCCACTCCGCTCGGGCACTCGCGGTGAGCAGTGATGGATCGCGTGTCCTTGTCACTCGTTTCATTTCACCGGTCAACCATGCGGAGGTCTGGGAAGTCGAAACCGCCGGCTTCAGCCTGAATCGCACGCTGCGGATTCCCAAATTCGGCAACAGCACGCACCGCGATAGCACGGCCAACAGCCGGGGCGTCGCCAATTATCTGGCCTCCATCCTCTATGCGCCGGATGGTGAAAGCGCCTGGGTGGCTGCCACGAAGCAGAACACCGAACGCGGCACCCTCTTCAATGCTCCGCAAACGCACGAAAGCACCCAGCGGAACCTGCTCGTGCAAATCGATCTCGACCCCGCCCTCCCCGCCGGAGCCGTGCAGCGCGACATCGATCTCGACAACAGCGACTCCGCGAGTGGCCTGGGCCTGTCGCCGCGCGGCGACTATCTCTTTGTCACCTTGCAGGGTAACAACCAATACCTTGCCTTCGATCTGCTGGAGCTGGGAAGCACCTCCGGACTGGGTGCGATGGTTCTCCGCCGAAACGTCGGCGCGGCACCTCAGGGAGTGGTGGTCGATCCGTTGACGGAACGGATCATCGTTCGCAACTTCCTCGATCGCAGCCTGTCTGTCGTCGATGGAGCCCCCCTGTTCGAAACCGGTGGGATCAACCTACCGAGCTCGACTGTCTCGACCGTCGTCAGCGAACTCCTGCCCACCGAGGTGCTCGCGGGCAAACGCATCTTCTATCACGCCGACCCACGGATGAGCTCCGAGAGCTACATCAGCTGCGCGTCCTGCCACATCGACGGCGGCTCCGACGGCCGGGTTTGGGATTTCACCCAGCGCGGCGAAGGGCTCCGCAACACCCCCGACCTGCGTGGCCGTGGCGGCATGGCACACGGAAACGTCCACTGGTCGGGAAACTTCGATGAGATCCAGGATTTCGAAAACGACATCCGCAACTTCTTCGGTGGCACCGGCTTCCTCACAGACGAACAGTTCGACACCACCAGCGACCCACTCGGCACGTCGAAAGCCGGACTCAGTGCCGACCTCGACGCACTCGCGGCCTACGTCACCTCACTTGGCAACGACCACCTCCCCCGCAGCCCGCACCGCGCTTACAATGGCTCTCTAACAGCCAGCGCGGAACTTGGAAGGCAGGTCTTCATCAGCATGGACTGCACCTCCTGTCACAGCGGCGACGACCTGACCGACAGCACCAGCGGACTGTTCCACGATGTCGGAACCATGCGAACCACCAGCGGCCAGCGCCTCGGCGCCCCTCTCACCGGAATCGATACTCCGACCTTGCGCGGCCTTTGGTCAAACGCCCCGTATTTCCACGACGGCAGCGCACGCACCCTCGAGGATGTCTTCACCATCGCCGGCGGCACCACCTACCAAGCGGAAACCGGCAACGTCACCGGTGGGGTCATGCAGGCCAATCCCCAAGGCGTATATGTCAACTATGACAACACCGTCATGGGTGGATTTGCTCAACTCGAATCTGGCGGACTCCTGACACTTGAAGACATCGAAGGTGGAAGCGATGGAATCGGTGCTGTGGAAATCCGCTATAGCTCTACCTCCAACGGACCCGCCTTCATCCGCGTCAACGGCGTCACCCACCCGGTTGTTCTCACCGCCACCGGCAATTGGCCCGCTTGGCGCACGACCTTCTGGAGTAATCTTCGCGTGGAGGGCGTCGACTTGGTGGCCGGACCGAACAACCTCATCGAGATCGGCGGCAACACCAGTCGACTTGGCATTGACCATATCACCGTCAGCACTGCTGCTGACCTCACGGCCGCCGCACCGCATCGTTCGGTGCCAACTGAAGAGCGCGATGAACTCATCGCCTATCTGCTGTCGCTCGACGACAGCCCGGTGAGTTTCTCCATGGAGGATGCCCCTGCCGCCACTCTTGGCGCGATCGATGCCGAGGGCGCGATCTTCGACGCCCCCTTCATCGATATCGACATCACCTTCTCCGCAGCGATCACCGGACTGAGCGTCGATGACTTCCAGATTGGAGGCACGGCCGGTGGCAGCCATAGCCATCTCTCCGTCATCGCCGACACCACCGCCTACCGACTCCGCATCGCAGGATTCAGCAACCCCGGCGAGCTCACGGTCCAGCTTCCCGCCGATGCCGTCACCAGCATCGCGGATGGGACCGGTAACCTCGCTTCGGCCGCGCTCGTGCTGACCTACGAGCCCCCCGTCGCCGACGACATCGCGCCGCTTTCTGACGAATTCAACGACCCCACAACGCTCGCGAGTTGGCAGCGCAACGACACCGCCGAAGGCTGGAATGCCGACAAGCTCGAAGCCTGGGACATCGACACCACCACCCCCGGCCACATGCACCTCATGCCCTTCGCCAGTTCCTGGTACCAGGATTTCACCGGGGCCTACGCTTATAAGGAGGTCACCGGCGACTTCGTCGTCACCATCAATCTCGACGCCCTCCACCGCTCGGGAGCGGGCCGCCCCGATTCCGAGTTCAGCCTCGCCGGCATCATGGTACGAGCCTCGCGCGGTCTCACCACCGCCGCGCCCGTTCCCGCGCAGCCCGCCAATACCGTCCTGCCGTGGCCTCCCTCCGGCTACACCACCGACTGGCAGCCTGACACAGAGAACTACATTTTCCTCTCCTACGGGCACGGCGCCAACTGGCTCACCAGCCCCGACGCAAACAACCCGAACCGCTGGCACTACGAGGTCAAGACCACCACCAACGGCACCTCCATCCTTTACCCCCGCACCCACGGCGTGCCTGAGAACGAACCCAACGCCACCCTGCAGATCGTCCGCCGCAGCAGCACCTTCCTCCTGCTCCGACGCCACGGTGCGGGCCCTTGGATCATCGAAAACCGTTTCGAGCGCACAGACCTTCCGCAGACCCTGCAAGTCGGCATCACCACCTACACCGACTGGGCCACGGTTTCGGCCGGGTGGACGGAAGACAACATCAACCTTCCGTTCCACCAGAACCGCATCGTCAACACCACGGTGGGAAATCCGGACTTGATTGCCAATGTCGACTTCTTCCGTCTCCGCCGACCCGACCCCAGCGTCGACCAGGCGGCACTCCAGGCGGCACTCGTCACCGGACAGAGTGCTTCTGATGGCGTCATCGAACTGTCTGGCAATCCCGCGCTCGCCCCCTATCTTGGCGATCCCGCCGCGGCTGCGGTCGAGACGCCCGGTCAAAGCTATGCCCAGTGGTTGGGCGAGCACTTCACCCCTGAGCAACTGGTCGATCCAGAAACCACCGGACCAGACCAGGACCCGGATCAGGACCGACTGCCGAATCTCATCGACTACCTGACCGAAGGCGATCCTTGGGTCGACTCGGACGGGCTTCAAGTCTCCCAAGACGAGGGCCAGACCCAGCTTCTGGTCGCACGCAATACCAACGTCAGCGGCTACCGTCTTGTCGTCGAAGCCTCCTCAGATCTCGAGAACTGGGAAATGCTGGCCGAATCCGTCAACGGCGCTCCCCCAAGTGGTCCTGGCTTCGTCAGCGAAACGGACGGCATCGTGAGAATCATGACGATCATTGACCCCGTCATCAGTGAAGACACGCGTTTCTACCGTCTCGGTGGCATTTCGGAGTAGAACTTCGTCGCGGTAAGAAACCTGTAGTTCGTCAAATGTCCCCGCGTTCACCTCAAACGCAGCCAACGCAAGCAGACGTCCTTGAACGCTACGTTCTGGAATAGGTATCAACTTCACAACGCCGATGTCGACTTGGTAGCCGATCAATTCCTGATGATTCGGAACCCGTTCACTGCAGATCTGAATAGCGACGTTGCCCACAGGAGTTGCATGCCCACGCAGAAGCTACGCGCCTGCCTTGTCTCCATTCCTTGGGCGCAATGCGAAGCATATATCCTGAAAAGAAAACCAGCTAACCTGTTACGAAATCACTCCTACTTCTGCTCGTCTATCAATGACCGAAGTCCGCGGTAGCTCGTCGGCGAATTGGGATCGGGAGCGAGGCGTTTTAGGACATCAGCGCAGAGTCTGCCGCCGAGGCCGTCATAGCTCTCGACGAAGTTCAGAAAATCTTCGTGGGCACTTTCGTCGGCATGATCACTCACGACCCTGAGATGCACCCCCTTGATCCTCCGGCGCTTTAGTGCCGAATCGAGACCGAACAAATTCATTTCCACGACCTCGGTCCCACCGATTCTTTGGATTTGCTTCCGCTCGCTGGAGCTGGCAATAAATTTCTCTCCAGAACTGGCGGTCCACGAGGGTCGATCTTCCGGCTTCCAGTCCGATAAATTGGGATGATTGAAAAGCTCGCGAATCTCCGTATCGAAAAGAATGGTCGTCGTTTCGACCGAACCCGAGCCTTCGGTGTTTCCGGAAACTTTCTGGTAAGGAACCAAGGAGTCGATAAACCCCCATTCCGAAACCTTGACACTATCTTTCAGCGAACCCACGGGGCCGACACTGATTGCGAATCGACAAGGAAAGCGGCCCAGCACGGCTTCGGCAGTCACTGCGGTCTCTACCGGTCCGGGTTTCATGGCAGCCGCAACGACGGTAAGACCCTTCGACTTGATCAGGCTTATGGAGGTTCCTCCCACTTCAATGGTCGAAACGGTGCCGCCGAGTTCGCGCTTCAGCTCTTTAAAATCGGCGTCCAGAGCATAAAAGAAAGCAATTTGATTCCCCCTGAGCTCGGAAGCAAACAGGAGATATGTCAGAGAAATTAAAAGGGTTACAACGAATCCAAATTTTTTCTCTATCTCTTTCATGATTCTGCTTGCTGCCACCGCAAAAAATGGTCACGAATGTGAGCAGTGAAAAGAAAAGAATTCATCGGCCTTCTTGCCATCTGTGGTGCGGGTTCCGCTACGATCTTTTCCCAGCTTCCGAGGCCTTCACGCTTTGAAGACAAGCGCTGGTTTTTTGCAGTCCGCCCCATACCGGAGATGGACTACCCCGAAAGTTTTCTCAAGTTCTGTAAGTCCGCGAAATTCAACAGCCTCTCTGACGCCGTGCATAGCGTCAGGGATTCACGGCTTCGCTACGAAGTCGTTCGAGCTTCACCGGATGAGCCAAATTTGCAATCGAGCTAGGGTTGCCCCGGAATAGGGGCTTTGCCGTCCTCGCTGGTTTGCGGGGCCATCGTCGGAAACGTCCGGCGATGGCCCAATTCCTCTTCAATCTATTCCTATGAAACGCCTCAATCGGAAACGCAAGGGTCCCGCGCAGGTGCCGACCGATCCCAGCTCGGCGCTTCTGGCGGAAATCAATCGACTGGGCCCTCTGACGACTCCCGCAGATTTCCTCAAGGAACTCGATGAGGTCTCGGAAGAAATCGATGGAAAGGACGATGCGCAGGCCCGCCTGCTTGCATTCGCCGCCGACTGCCTGGGCAAGCAGGGTCGCCATTCCGAATGCACCGAACTGTTCCAGTTGGCGTGGACTCGCTTGGGGAAAGACTCGCCAGGCAAGGCGTGGTTCCGATTGGCACTTGGTTCATTTCAGTCCCTTCTTCGGGCGGGCGAGTTTGAGGCAGCGATGGAGGAAGCGGAGAAGATCAAGACTGAAGCTGCCGAACGCTGGCAGGCATTCCAGGACCTGCTGCGTCCCCAAGGGCAGGGCGCTTCGATCATTGTCCCACCCCGACCTTATCGGCCTACCGTGGTGCTCACCCGACTTGGAACCCAGTTCCTGGATCTGGGTTTCCCAAGCGAAGCGATACCCTACTTTGAGGAAGCCATTCTGCTTGCACCCAACGGTGCCAGCCGTGCGCGTCAAGGTCTCGCGACGATTCGACTCGCCACGGGTGCATTCGAGGCCGCCGAGCGGCTTGCGAGGGAAAGTCTACAAATGGGCCGATTTCAGGCCAAAACCGTTTCGGCTTGGACGATTCTTGCCCGAGCACGGCACGCCAGAGGGCAGGAACAACTGTTCGAGCCCGATCTTCTGCGTGCTCTAAGACACCACCAGAAGGGGTCCGTCCTTGCCCGGAGCGTGCTCACTCTCTCAAGCATCGCCCATTCGCTTGGATCTGATGAATGGATGGCAATCGCCAAGAAATGGCGATCAATTGCCGACGTGCCTGACCATGTGATTGATGCTGAACTCATCAAGTTGGAAATAGCCAATGCCCGACGCATCGGGGATCTGCCGAATCTCGGACGGCTGGCACGCAAGCTCCTAAAAACCCCGGATGTCGTATTTTCTGAATGCCGTGCAGCCATCAAGCTGCTGGTGAGGTGCCATTTGAAGGAAGGTCAACCCAGCTTGGATCAGCTCTATGAGTTGCCGTCTCAGATCTCACGCAAACTTGGACAGGAAAGGACCCATAGGTTCTTCTTGGTGATGGGTCAGGGGGCAGTCGATGAGGGCAACCCGAAGCTGGCAAAAACCTTTCTCAAACACGTCCTTCAACAATGCGATCCGGCTTCCACTGAGTGGATGAGAGCCACCGGGACCTTGGGTCGCTTGGCTACGGAAGCCGGAGAGTTCCAACTAGCGGCCCGTCATTTCATGAACCTCGCAGCTAGCGAGAACTTTCCGGCAAGGTCCAGGGTGCGGGCTTTGGTCGATGGCTTGGCTGCCTTGCGGGAGGCTGGAGAGCCGATCAACGAAAAGGAAATGGGGCAAAAGGTCGATTCCCTCCTCGATGATATCGACGATCCCTTCGTGATGCTGGACCTGGCCAAGCAATTCGTCGGTGCACGCGCACCCGAGCAAATCACCAAGCGGGTCATCACCCGTGGTAGAAATTTGGCGGAAGGCTATCTCAAGAAATCCACGGAGCGCTCGGAGACGGTGGCGATGCTGAAACGGCTGAGCCTCAGGGAATACTACGAATTCAGAGGTGCGAATCGCGTGCTCGCCCGCTGGGAGGCTTTCGATCGCGAGTATCGGGAATGGCTTTGGTCGAGGGGTGATGATTTTTGGGAATATCTGACATTGGTTTACCTGAGTTACAGGGCCGCCGGGCGGTTCCCGGAGTCTAGGGAGCTTGCCGAACAACAGCTTGCAGAAGCCGCGACCCCTCCTGAGGGCTACGCGTGGCTTGGAACCCACCTCCTGACTTATTATGTCGATATCAAGGAGATTGGAATCAGCGAGACCCGTCAACTGATCGAGAGGATCATCACCGCTGCTCCCCATCACACCCAGTCCTATCTCGCCTACCACTATGCGATGGTCGACGCCATTGCGAACGGCGCGAACGCCAAGGCTATTTCCCATGCGCGCTCGGTTCAGCGATGCCTCGGTCGCAATGGCGGCATGATCGAAAAAATGCGAATGCGCGGAGTCATCGCCAATTTAGTGCTCAGCGATTTGGGTGAGTCCGAGCTGCACCTTGACTTCCACCCTCGGAATGATGCCGAGCAACAAGACGCACGCGATTTTCTGGAAACAGACATTCGAGGAATCCTGCGATGAAATTGGAATCCAACACTCTGATCCGGTCAGCGCTTCGCCTGATTTTTCTGATTCTGGCCGTTTCCCATTCTGCCGATGCATGGCAGGCGGTGGTGCATGGAGGCGGACCCAGCGGTCGTTACGCAAAGCACGAGTCGCGTGTTTTCAAAGCCGATAGCCCGCCGGAAGGTTTTGCCTTCGCGAGGTGGTGGTATCTCGACGCCCCGATCTACAGGCTCGACGAGCTAAATGAAGGCACAAGGCTGAGAGAGACTGATAAAGAGATTGAGGTGGGTCGGGAGAATAATGGCAAGGTCGAGTTTGGGGCGATATTCGCGAAGGTCGAAACGGCATTTCTTGAGGACGGTGAACCGCAGGCGGCCAGCACCGGTATTCTCTTTCCCAAAAGAGACAGCGATCCCGAGAAACGCTACGCCTTCAAAATCAGGGTCGAGATTGATCGTTCGGGGATGGACGATATCGATCCGGCTGAGCTGTTTGATCGCCTGAGTGTCGGCTTGAGTTGGTTTCCGGATACGATCAAGGCCCCCGACTGGCACTCAGATGAGATCGCTGAAGTCTGGACCAAGAAAACGGGAGGGTCCAAGTTAACTCGTGACAATTTTATCAACCGCGATCTCTTTTCAAGAGCGCAAGACGAGCCTTCCGTATTTACAGTAATTTTGTACTACAAACCCCTATGGGATGAGGATGATCTCAAGTCCGAGGAGAATCCGTCCGGAAAAGAAAAGCCTCCATACCTGAACATCTCACCACGCCTCTCTATCTTAAGTGAATCGACCAACTGGAAGTCGGAGATCCAGAGAAGCTCACTTGCCCTCCTGACCGTGGAGATTGTCCCAGATTGGAACCGTGATGGGAAAATTGATTTGGCTGATCGTGGTAAAGTAGCCGACGAGAAACCCTTCCGCTGGTGGATCAATGATGACAACGATCTGACAATCGCCGAAAGGGGCGAAAATACTCAGGATATTCCAAATCAAATACGTATGACGGGAACTGGATTGGTTGATGATAGAGACTGCAGTGACTTCGTGGCTGACGGGATGCGCGATCAGATCGACTTCTTCCCTGTGCATCTGGATTTGAAAGCGGCTCTGGAGGCCCTGCCGGAAAGCGATTATAAATATGTGCTCAAGCACGAAGAGGAGGCGCTTAAATTTCATGAATACCCACCATGCATCATCGACGGCAGTGATCCAGGAAGGCTCCCGAACCGTCATGTCAAGATGGTGGGGGTAGGTCGCGGACTGGCAACCAAGGAACTAAAACTTACATCCACGCAAGGCACGGAGTTGAGCGCGGTCATGCTCAGCAAGGCAAAGGAGGGAAATGGCGTGATTGTCATTGAGGGAGCCAAGAAAACCGAAAAGCCACTGGTTCTGGAAATTCTCAAGAAGAGCGACAACAGCTCTGTTGCGGAGATCGAATTTCCCATCCGTATCGTCAATGTCGAGGACATGTATCGTCACGTGAATATGCGCGATGTCATGGAAGGCAGCGGCGGCCATCCGACGCAAATCACCGAGCCATCGGGCTATCCTGACGAGTTAACCAATGGGAAATATGTGGCGTATGTCCACGGCTTCAACGTGAGCGGGGAAAGCGCTAGAGGTTCACAGTCCAATATCTTCAAGCGTCTGTATCAACTGGGGAGCAAGGCTCGATTTATCGGCGTCTCATGGTATGGAAACCCTCCCAACCGCTTCAATAATCTAACTCCCCCTGACTATCATCGAGCTGTCTACAATGGTTTGACCACTGGGATTGTCGCGCGGACACGCCTTGGCTTCACCCAGGATTCCGAACTGACCGTCCTGGCACACAGCCTCGGGAATTCGGTTGTGGGGAGTGCCATCGCCTACCATGGGCTGAAAGTGAATCATTACTATATCATCAACGGCGCCATTCCGCTTCAGGCCTATGACTCCGCCCAGACAAGCAATTCAAGCGGAGATCCGGACATGAAGCGAAACATGACCGAGGATGACTGGAAACCCTACTACGACTATGGAAACAATGGATTCCAGCACCGTTTGTTTGCGGCCAATTGGCATGAGCTCTTCGCGTCAAATCCTACAGATAACCGCAATAAGCTGACTTGGAAAGACATCTTCGCCACGCCGGAACTCCTGAATATCGCCTACAATTTCTATTCTCCCAGTGACGAAGTCGTGGAAAATCCCGACGATTCCGAGGAAGCCGGGGATTGGGACAATGTGAGAGATGCGGCGTTCGGAGGAGGTCGACACGCGTGGGTTTCTGGGGAAATAGCGAAAGGCGGGCAAAACATCGCCATAGCCGGTTATAGTTTCCACGACATCAATGGCGGGTGGAAATTCAACCAAGACTGGGATATTCACGTCTCCGACGTTAACTGGCGGCGATCTCCGGAAGAAACGATTTCGATCACTGACGAGGAATTAAGAAAAAATCCATTCCACTCGAGATTTTTTTATCTTAATCTCTACGATCCAGCGCAAGGAAGCGCAACGGCCGGAGTTACCACGAACAGATACAAAATGCTGGCAACGGGCATCCCTGCAATGTCGTATGCCATTGCGGCTAATGCACTCGAACCGTTTGAACCGAGTATTGGTGGAGGTCTTTCCAAGAATTTCAACATGCCGCAAGAGTTGAGAAGTGCAGGCGGCTATAGTTCTTGGCCAGCCCACGGAAATGCCAATAATCCCGAAGACTGGATGCACAGCGATTTCAAGGATGTTGCATTTCATTTCCTACATCCCATGTATCAGAAAATGATCGATCTGGCAGAACTTGATAAAGACTAAAGCGATGAAAACGATAATTAATTTGATATTCGGTTTTATCCTGGTGGGAGTCGTCTCCTGCCAGGAAACCCGTAAGGTCAAAGTCACCGTGACCGCAGAAAATGGAACACCGCTTAAAGATGTGACTTCGATAGTGACGTTCATGGGATACACCGGAGATGAAACCAAGCGAGAAAAAGGAGAAACGGATGCAAGCGGAGTTTTTCAAGCGAGCGGAGAGCCTCAACTCAGGATGTATGTCAGATTGGAAAAAAAGGGTTACTACACAACAGAATCAGGCCGTCTTACGCGTGAGCAAGACCACGACGTGGCTTACATTTTAAGAAAAATAAAAAATCCCATACCGCTTTATGCGAAGAGGCTCCAAGTCGTCGCACCAGTTGTAGGCAAGGAATTCGGCTACGACTGCGAGGTTGGGGATTGGGTAAAACCTCATGGGAAGGGCAGGACAAAGGATTTGGTTCTCACTGCAATCATTCACAATGAAACCGACAAATATACGGACTACCATTACGAATTAGCGGTAAGTTTCTCAAACGAAAAAGACGGCTTCGTCAAGTTTGAGCAGAACAGTGCATCGGAATTAAAGGCACCATACGAAGCGCCCACAAATGCGAATTTTCAAAACTTATGGATGCACTTCAAAAAAAGAGAACCGGGTAAAAGTATCGAAACGAATCGGGAGCCAGATAAGGGATATTTTTTCAGATTGAGAACTCAGGTTGATCGTCATGGTGATATAATCTCATGTCATTATGCGAAAGCTTTTGGAGATTTTCCTGATCTGAAAATTTATTTCAAACAAAGTCCCAACGACCGGAATCTTGAATTCGATCCGTCCAGAAACCTGTTCACCGATCTTGATCCGAGCGAGCAGGTTCGTGAGCCATGATGGAGCGGCTTTCAGAAGACAGCGAACTATGGAAGGCAAAAATGGGTGTCAAAAAAGGGGTATGGAAAAAGGGTGTCAGGTGATAAAACTTGCAATCTTCTCCGGCGGAGACTAGTGATCTTTTTGTGGGAAGAGGACTGAGAATCGAATTTCCTAGGGCGATCTACCACAGAAAAAGGTGTCACAGAAAAAGGTGTCAGGTGAGAATGGCGCGGTTTTAAGCGATAGCTCGGGGTTTTCCGCGATGGGGCGTTTCTTTGTATTCCGCCCTCGGTTTGGTCAGGTAACTGAAGGGTTTTGGTCTCTTCTTCTTTGCCCTTAAAAAGGTGTCAGGTGATAAAACTTGCAATCTTCTCCGGCGTGCCCTTAAAAAGGTGTCAGGTGATAAAACTTGCAATCTTCTCCGGCGGAGACGAGTGATCCTCTTGTGGGAAGAGGACCGAGAATCGAATTTCCTGGGGCGATCTACCATGTTTTGGCACGAGGCGATGGCCGGGAGGATCTTGTCTACGGCGACGATGACCGTTGGATGTTTCTGAGAACGCTTGGAGAGATGCCGAAGAGAACGGGGATCCGCATTCATGCCTATGCCTTGATGGACAACCACTACCACCTTGTTCTCGAAACACCGAAGGCGAATCTTGTGGCGGGGATGCAGTGGTTCCAGACGACCTACACCCGCCGATTCAACGTGAAGAATGCCAAGTGGGGTCACCTTTTCGGTGGGCGCGACAAGTCGCTCATGGCACAGGGTCGCAAGGGTCACTATTTCAGGCAATTACTGGACTACGTGCATCTGAATCCGGTGCAGGCAGGCTTGCTTCGGAAGGCAGATGGGATCGATAGCGCAGGTTGGAGCAGTCTCCGGGAGTATCGCAAGCCGCCATGCGAGCGCTTCGATTGGATGGAAACGGCGAAAGGCTTCGAGTGTTGTGACCTGAAGGATGAGATTGCAAAATTTATTACCTGACACTTTCTTGCCCTCATGGAGGATAAGATTGCAAAATTTATCACCTGACACTTTCTTGCTGACACTTTCTTGCCCTCAATCGGACCGATCCGATGAGGTTGGGTCTAGCGGGGGGCATGAAGGACTCGAGTTCATCCCATTGGGTAAAGTTTTCGGAGCATTTCTGGAGGATGGCAATCCGAGCCGTTCACCGCTGCCTCACCCGGATATAGTTGATGTTCTCCGGCATCACCACCCGATGAGTCGTTGTGAGGCCTCCCGAGTAGATGATTTCGTTGGGGATATCCGCCCAACTGCTCAGATCGGCGGAGCCCTCGACCTGATACTGCAGGGAAGGAAAGCTCTGAATGGTGATGTGCAACCATCGCCGACTGGGGAAGGACTCGTCGGGGACGACGGACAGGATCTTGAGGAAACTGCTTCCATCCTCGGGATCCGTCATGCCGCGGAGTTCGTCGATATCCAACCAACCGTCGCCATCGCTGTCCAACAGACTGTCGTCCACGCCGACCGTCATTTTGGAATAGGTTCCCTCGAACAGATCGGGAATCCCGTCGCTGTCAGAATCAGGCCATGCTCCTAGGAAGATGGGGCGTCCCTCATAAGCACCAATGTCGGTGTCGTAGCCAATCGGCCGTCTCTTCCCGTTCGTATCGTCCGTTGGGCTTAAGGCGGTCACCACCCCGTGCTCGTAGGCAGGTGAGCCAGGGAGCGGGATCATGGTCAGCTTGCCGCTGTATGTGGTCAATGGGGTCAGCTTGGCCGCCATGTTCACATAGTCGTTCCCCGCGTTCGGCGTGCCCGGCGGGAAAACGATCTCCACCGACAGATTGTTCCCGATCAGGTTGCCTCCGCCGGAAACCAGGAGAGCGTTCTCCGGATTGCTTAGATCGGGGGCGGACGAAGTGACGTGGTTGTCCGCGACGATGGTGTTCTCGATGTAGATCGGCTGCGTGCCGCCCAATCTCACTCCACCCACTTGCAAGGAGGTGTTTGCGGAAATCGTGTTGTGAATGAGGTCGGTCTCGCCCGAGCAGTAGATGCCACCGCCCTGTGCGGAGCTGGTGTTTTGCCCGATCGTCGAGTTCGTCACCGAAAGTTTTCCTCCTGTATGGAAGACCCCTCCACCGCTCCCGGCGGCGGTGTTGTTGCCGATGACGCAGCGGACCAGGGTCAAATCCCCCAGGCTACGGATCCCGCCACCTTGACTGGTGGTGGCGCAGCCCAGGACTTGGCTGTTGATCAGAGTGAGCGTCCCGCGGTTGAGGATCGCTCCGCCCCCTTCATTGTCCGTTTCGCTGCCGCCCGACAAATCCATATCCTTGATCGTGAGGGTCACTCCCTCCGCGACTTCAAACAGGCGCGAACTCCCGTTGCTAGCCAGGGTGGTTCGATAGGAGAAAGGGAGAATGCCGTCGATGGTCAGGTCCTTGTCGATCAGGATCGGGCGCGTCAGATCGGATTGGTCGCGATACGTGAAGGTAATGGTTGAACCCTCGGCCACCCGGGCCACCACGTCCCGCAAGGACCCTGGAGTACCATCCTGCTGATAGCTGGCGGTGACCAATGGCGCCGTGCTTCCGACATGAAGTGGAAAGCTGAAGGATCCTCCGGTCAGATCATCGGTGATCGTGATCGTGGTGTCCCCGGACTCTCCTGCCACCGGCGTGGCCGCCACTGTGCGGTTGCTGCCGCTGCCACCGAACGTGATGTTCCCGTCAGGCACGAGCGTTTGATTGCTGGAGGTCGCGGTCAGATTGCCGACGGTGCCGACGACAAACGCCAGATCTCCTGTCGACAGGTCCTGATTGATATCCACCGGGGAAACCGTGCCGAGTTGCGTCTGGAATGCCCCGATATCGAGGCCTTGAAAGGCCGCGTAGCCACGCTGGTCGGCTGCCGGCGTGGTCGCTGTGGCTTGCCCACCGTCGATCGCCGGGTTTCCTGACAGGGGCCGCATCGTTTGCGTCTTTCCGCCGTAATTCCCTAGGGGCGAAAGACTGGAAATCGCACTCCTAATATTGACGCCCAGTTCGACATCAGCCAATCCCGCACTGCCCATATTTCCAGAGATCAAGCAATTCTCCAGGATGCCGGCAGTTCCACGGATGCCTTGACCGGTGTTATTTGCAACGGTCGTACTCCTGATAAGACTGGCTCCGCCGGAGAGATTGATTCCGTCGCCTGTGTTTTCGACGACCGAGCAGTTTATGATCTCAGTATCATTCCCTTGTGACAAAATAGCATATCCTTCTGTGTTGCCGCTAACAGTACAGCTCCTGAAAAATATCGAGGCATTGGATCCAGCGTAAATTGTTGCCGGTATCCCGCCGGCAAGGTTGGAATTCCCACTAATGGTGGAATCAACCGCCGTCAGGATACCATTGCGAATAAAGATGGCGCCACCGGCCCAAGCGTAGCAGCCGCTGATCGTCGAGCCGATCAAATTGACATTCCCACCCTCGCTGTAGATCGAGCCACCGAAGTAATCCGGATAATCACCCGTGGCACTGCCATCGGTCAGCGTGACGCCGTTCAATGTGAGCGTCTTTCCTCCGGTCACCATGAAGTGCCGCGAGTTTCCACCCGCAGAAATGGTGACTCCGTTCGGCAAGCTTGACGCGTCGATCGTCAAGTCGTCGGTGATCATGAGATGCGAACCGCTGAGATCGATGGTCTGGCCATCGAGGGAGGCATCGAAGATCAGGACCCGACCCGGCGTCGAGGCGGCGACCAGATCCCGCACGGACCCGGCACCGCTATTGGCGGTCGATGTGATCATTTGCCGCAGATCGGCGACGGAAAGCGTGAACACGCCGGTGCCAGAACCCAATGCATTGGTCGCCGTCAGATTCACCGTATAAGTGCCGAGCGCCGTGGCGGTCCCCGAAATGATCCCGGTGGTAGAATCGATCGAAAGCCCCGGAGGCAATCCGGTCGCGGCATAGGTCTGCGCCGCGAAATCGGCACGAACCTTGTAGGCAAAAAACTCCAGATAGGGTGCCGTTTCCGGAGGGAGCGCGGAAATCACCGGTGCCATCGGGGAGTAGATCGCGACCAGGCGGAAGTCTCTCAACTTTGAGACCGTGGCCGTTGGGCTCGTCGTCAGGACAATATCGTTTTCCATCCATTTCACGAAACCGAGCGAGCTAAAAATCGGTGGCGCGGTTACCTCAACCGAGCCGCTGCCGAAATTGTAAATCCGCAGGAAACGGCCCTCGCCATCCAGACGGTCATTGCGGTCGGCCTCGCTCACTTGGAATCTCGGGGAGATCGGCGTGCCGTCGGTCGATTGCGCCACCACGCTGACATCCCGAACGTTGGGATTATCGGTCCGGGTCACGCGGTCGAAGCTGACCCGCAGCGTCACGTTGGTGATCACAATCGGCGGATCGGTGGTGCCGAGTCCGAAGAGCTCCGCACCATTCGCGCCGCTGCGCCAAATGTTCAAATCCGCCCACGCGGACGGACGCGAGAAGAGAATCGCGTTCGAATCATTCGCAATCAGGGACCGCAGCAAGGAGTCGGAAGCCTCTTCCAGCGGAGTGGGAGAAATCTCATTCAGATTCGGCTCATACTGGCTCTTCCAAGTGATCGCGTTGCGGGTCGATTCATTGTAGTGCCGGAACTGGTAAACGTTGCCGTCCAGCTTGATGTTCGAGACGCCCGAATGCTCCATGCTCAGCTCGACGTAAGCGGTGCTGGAGTTGTAGCTGCCCCCGCTTCGCGGAGTCGTGATCATCCCTGGCGCAGCCGATCCACCGAGCGTGCGGATCACCTCCAGATCAATGATGCGCACGTTCTCCTCGTGAGGCGGGAACAGACCGGGAAGCTCGTAGAGATTCAGTTTCAACTTCTCACCCTGGTTCAAGGTCTCGAGCTGATCCGCCGTCATCGTGTAGGACCGGGTGCCGACGGGATCCGAGGGCGAGCTTGAGTATTGCGTGACGATGTTCTCCGTCGTTTCCGCGATAATGACCCGATAGGCCGACTTCAGCAGCTCGCGCTGCCCGGCATCCAGGGTGCCGCCGGGCTTGCCCGCGCTGGCGATCGACTCGATCTGGTCGAAAAGCGGCTGCAAATCCAAGGTGCCGGAGTAGGGCCGCACCAAGCGATATTCGAAAGCCTTTGCCATGTAGTAGTGATACTTCAGCAGGCGGTCGAAGGCACGGCGCTCCATGTCCTTCATGTAGCTGTTGATGCGTGAATCGATGATATTTCCCTGCTGGCTGGCCGCCACATCCATCGAGTCCACGGCGAGGATGTTCCTGGTAATTGTGTCCGAGAGCCGGGCGACGTTCCGGATCGCGTTGTTGAGCGCATCCGCCCAGACCCGCTTTTTCTCGAGCATTTTTTCGACTTCATCGACGAGTGCTTTGTAATCGGGATCAGCCTTGCGCAGCTTGCTGAGCTCCGCGGCGACTTCCGAAGCCGGCACCTTGGTGACGTTCAGCGCCGAGCTGACACTTTTGATTCCGTTGGAAAGTCCGCTGCTGGCCTGGCCGAGAGCCTCCAGCCGTTCCAAGCGCCTCTCCGCCCCGAGGTCTCCGGTATCGACGGCATTCTTGTTCGTCTTCTGCGCGGCCGCGGTGGCTGCAATCGCCGAGTTCGCGTAGGCGCTGGTGATATCGTATCCACCCGTGACCGTTTCCCACGGCTGTTCGGAACCGATATTAGCTCCGAGATTCAATGCCCTGCCCGCGCCCCCGAGGGCTGGCTGATACACGGGAATCATTTCGCACATCGTTCCCGCGACCTTCAATCCGACGCGGAGGCCCACTTCCCAGTCCGAGGGTGCGACGTTCTCCTTGGCATCCTGCCTTAGGGTGTTGTCGCGAAGCTGAAGTTGTTGTTGAAGGTTGTTGATCGACGTCCTGATCGTCTGCCCCTCACCGGTCAGATTGAGCAAGGTGGCCTCGGCCACATCGTAATCGATCTTCGCCTGGTCAATTTCAACCTTCAGCTTGGTGCTCGCGGTATCAAGCGCCGCGTACATCACGGACGCGTCGTCCTGCATCCGGCTGATCCAGCGTGAGAGATAGATGATATCGAGGCTGCGATCGATTTCCTGATCGAAGAGATTCTTGGTGAATTCGAAACTCAGCATCGGCACCCATCCATTGGGGTTCCCGAAGTAGTCCAGACCGCCGACGATCTGCTGCCGGAGGATCTGCATTTCATCGTAAATCTGGTTCAGCTCATAGCGCGTCATCGGTGGAGCATCGTCCCACGGGTGCACATAGTCAGAAAGCTGCGGGCTCCAAATGGAGGCCGTGCGATAGTTCTCGATCAACGTGGAATAGCCAGCGAGGGCAGCCTCCGCATCCGTGATTCGATTCTGCAGGTAGTCGTCCTTGATGCCGGCAAGCACTTGGCGAAGCAATTGGGGATGAACCCAGGAGAATTCGTTCCCCTGGCTGATCCGTGAGCCCACGGCTCCCGCGTTTCCGTAGCGCATGGCCTCGTTCCTACCGTTGAATGTCTCGGATCTGCCATCCTCGCTGATGTGAGCCGTCTGATCGAAAGCACCACTCGTCCACGCGTAGATATGGATCGCTTGGTCCGGGAACCCACGGACACCTCCCCGGCAATACCCCGTTTCGGAGGTCCAGCCCGCAGAGTCCGGCGTTCCCGGTGCACCCGCTTGACCCGCCTCGTAGACCCCCGAGATCGCACCATGGCTGCTGGTCAATACCCCGGCATTGCCTCCATCGCCGGGCTGACCCGGAGCTGCGGCGTCACCCCCGCTGGTGGGCCAGGCCTCCACGCCGTTTAGAATATCACCGTCAGGGCCCTTCCATCGAGTCACCCACCAGCCCGCCGGTGGGGTATAGCTTGCATCGTCGTCGTAAGTGGAGAACTCGAAAGGACCTTGGGAGCGCCACGCCAGTGATGTCCCAAGGGTCCCGTGCGCGCCTTTCCTGGCATCCTGACCTTTGCCGCCCGTCAAATCAAACTTCGGACTGTTGTTGCCGCTGACATCCGTGAAAACATCGACGAAAACTTCCACCGAGCCCGCCGGGAGACCGTTGGTTGACTCCAATGTTTCCCCTGGCAGCGGCTTGTCCGCCGGGCTCGTGATGATCTTACCCGCGCCCTCGAATCGCAGGTTGTGAGCGTGGATCGTCAGGTGCGTCCCCCTGAGATGAAGCGGGCTCCGGATGATCACCGTCTCCGCCATGATCTCCATCGATTTGACGTCCAAATCGTCGTTGAACTCGTAGACGTCGTTGTTGGCGACGTCCTCGATCACGATTTCGCCGCCGCTGATGATGCTCACGTCCTTGGTAATGCGGGATTCACCGTTGAACTCAGTGGCAAGACCACTATGGCGCTCCAGTTTGACGAGGTCCCCCGTGGCATCGTTCGACAAGCCGGTCCGTTCATCGGTGCCGAACACGGAGACCTCATTCAGTGGCGGCGTCACCGGCAAACTGAAGACCTGGATTTCGCGAAAACTGGGCGTTCCCGGATTGTTGCCGCTGTAGGAGGTGTCGAGCACCAGGCGGTCCGTGGTGACGGGCTGATCGAATACCAACCAGTAGGCATTCGTCGACGAACCGATGTCAGGGTCGTACCATCGTCCAATCCGGTTTCCCAAGCCGTCCTTGAGCTCGAAGCTGGAAAGCTCGCTGGAGGCGTAGCCATGGTAGATCGCGATGCTGGAAATGGTTTTAGGCCCGCCAAGATCCATCACCACCGTGCCTTTGCCATAGCTGGGCTTCGCATGGGTTCCGTCCGTCACATTGCCGATGCCAACGTCGCCGTCGTTCAGATTCCCGATGCCGTTCGCCCCGTCGCGGCCGCCATTGGAGCTGTAGGCATTGCCGCCCCCCTCGGTGTAAGGGATCAAGACTCCGGCACTACCGCCGGTCACATCCGGGATCTCTTCGGTATTGGTGGCACTGCCCGATTGCTGGGCAGCGATGGTGAAGTCCTGACCCGCGCCAATTTGCACGATGCCGCCTGAAGCGGGCAAGTTGGGAATCAGCAGGAATAAAGCGAGTTTTGCCGCTTTTCTAAAAGGCGAAGATGGATTTTTCATATGGGGTGGTGGCAAAGCGTGGGGATAAGAAAACAGATTTGGGCGGGGAGAGAGCCGTGAACACAAGCTGTCCCCAATGAAGAAAAGCCATCGGGGGATTGGCGGAGCGTCCAAACCAATTGCCAGCGACCTGCCGAACGGCGGACTAGCAGTCTGTCGGACTTGAGTTCAGCGGTGGTGTCGCGCGGCGGGGTTTGAATGGGTTTGGGGATCATTCCGAGCGACCTCTTGGCGGCTCGTCCTGGCGTATCCTGCTCTTCTTGGGTCGGGC
>NZ_JBATWY010000187.1:0-15872 GCF_049672945.1 Haloferula sp.
ACATACTCTCCGCGCATTGCGGCGATGGCATATCGCTCCTCCTTGCTGATTTGACTGTAATTCACATGCCCAATCTGTCGCACTTCGGTCTTGAATCCAAGAAGCCGAACAAGACAGTGGTGGCAACGGCGGGCAAAGTCACTCGTTCGCTTCGCTCTGGACGCCTCACTTCCGCCGTGCCACACTTTTGACGTTCGGCAAAAACCCTCGAATGCCCGCCTTTCATCCTGAGCATTACTATCTTTGGTTGTCCGCAGCCTTCCCAGTAGTGGCTTTGCTAATCACCCTCTTTGGGGGTGTGAAACTGATAAGGATTTTCCCAGCATTCTCGACAGGACTAACATTTCTTGGTGCGCTGGCTCTTGTTGGAGGTCGTTCAGTTTACAGCGTTGTATTCTTGTTTATAAGCGATGGGACTGGATGGCTCGACTGCAACCAATTCCCAGAGAGATGCGAGGTGATGGACACTCTTCGCCGAGTAGACGCCGGACTTCAGTACCTCAGCATGGTGGTGTGGGCTGTGGCGTTGCCCCTGCTTGTGCGGGACATTGGTGCGATCCGTGAGAGCAAGACCAAATAGAAACGCCGAACAAGGCAGTCGAGGACGACCCCTATCAGCGGCTTTGTTGAATTCTTGCCGCCAGCTTCGGAACCTGATTGGATGCTCGCAGCCTTTCCGGTTCGGTTACCGGGATCGCCTCACCATCGACGTTCGGCAGAGATATGAAACCTGTTCCCGCACTCGGTTTGGCTATCATGGCCTTGGGAGTGTTGGCGTGCTCCAAGTCGGATGTCCACGAGCCTGAGATCTCCATCGATGCGACCTTCGATCTTTCCTCGAACCAACTAGGGCAGATTGACGCCTCGGGAATAGTCCATGCTGTCAGGGAGCTTGCGGCGGCAGCAACTAAGCCGGTCACTGTGAGATTTACCGACGACAAGCGATCCATTGTCTTTGAGGTGCTTCTCGCGGAGCCTGCAGAGGACTACGAGCTCAAGCCGATCGTCAAAGGGGTTGATGGGAAGTGGGTTTACCCGAAGCCTCCAGCGGTGCCGCCAGGTGATATTGAGCCCACATGGGTGCGTTTAACTCCAGACGGCACGCTGGTAGGAGAGGCCACACTTTCAGACGTCGAGTATGGGGATTGGCTGGACTTCTACGCGGGAGCCATTGGGTCGATCAGCGAGCGAGCAGCTTTGGTCGTTGTTGCCGATGCGGGCGTCAGTTCATCCCGACTCTGGGATGTGCTCAACATGCAGGCGCTACGCGGCTTGAATCGCTTCCTCGTCGAAAAAGAAGCCGAACCCCAAAGATAGCTTCGGGTGATAACCCCGATGCTATCCGTTGTTGAACTGGCCCAGGCCGGTTGGGCGGGCGCGGTTACGACTGCTTATGCGGTTTCGATTTCAGTCTCAGGATCAATGACTTACCGTTTCGCGTGTAAAAGAGGGTCAGTCAAGGTTTTCATCACAATAAACAGGGCCGCAGCAAAAAGAGGGTCAGTCAAGGTTTTCATCACAATAAACAGGGCCGCAGGGCTGGCGTGTATGGACAGGATGTCCATGGCCTAAGCGTTCAGGATGAACGCGCTCCGTTGGGAGAGATAGAGAGAGTTGGGATTCAGAGGGTGCTTCGACAGGGCGGGAACGCCCTTTCTCCCTTGCGCGTGGACAGCAGGCGGTTTTACGGGAACAGCGGCAGCAGGGCTTCCACAGTCAGCGTTTCGGAAATATGAGCACGAACTCTTTGGGAGGAGGAGTTTTTTGAAATGAGTGGTCTTCGACCAAAAATCGAATGAGCTCGGCGCTTTTTCCTAGCGTTGTTCCTCAGTCGTTGAGCTCGCTCAACTCCATTCGTCACGCCTTGAAATCAGAAAAAATCCCTCACGGATTTCGCATTCATGCTTCCGAAACGCTGCACTAGAGAGGCTGTGTGGAGATGTCTACTGAGCTGCGGCTTTCTTTTCCCGGTATTCGCGGATCAAGGCTTCGGGGCCGGTGACGGCGCCGGATTGGACTTCGCGCAGCGTTAGTTTGCCGTCCTTGTTGAAGTCATAGAAGTCGATGATGGCATCGACGGTTTCAGGGGATTGATCGACGACGCCGATGTCGTCGAAGCCGGCGATGATCTCTTCCCGGGTGAGGTAGCCGTCGCCGTCGGTATCGATCAGGTCGAACTTCTGTTGCAGGCCGATCATCTTCCGACCGACCACTTCGGGATCGGTGGGGGATGGGGTGCTGCAGGCGGTGAGAAGGGCAAGCGGAATGAGATAGATGGATTTTCGCATAAATCAGGGAACGGTGGTCCGGAGGATGGTGGTGTGACCGGTGGAGGTGAGGCGGGTGGCTCCACTGGGAAGGATGAAGAAGTCGCCCTTGCGGAATTCCTTTCCTTTGGGGCTGGTGAGGGAACCTTCCACAACTGAGAAGATGGAGAAGCGATCGATCGACTTGTTGCCCACCTGATCGCCGGGAGCGAGAATCAGTTTTTCGACTTCAAAGAGTTCGCAAGCGGCGACCACGGTTCCTCGGGGTTTGTCCATGCCGGGTTCGAAGTCGTCGAAGTCGATACTTTTGAGCGACTGCTCGATGTGGAGTTCCCGCGGTTGGCCATCGAGGCCCACGCGGTTCCAGTCGAAGACGCGGTAGGTGGTGTCCGAATTCTGCTGGATTTCGTGAATCAGGAAACCGGCGCCGATGGCGTGGAGCCGGCCCGAGGGAATGAAAATGGATTCGCCAACGGCTGGTTTGATCGCGTGGACGACTTCGGCGACGCTGCCATCCTCCAGTGCGGCTTCGAAGGACTCGCGGGTCGTGCCCTTTTTAAGACCGACATAGAGTTTGGCTCCCGGATCGGCGTCGGCGATGTACCACATTTCGGTCTTGGGGTCGCCTCCGAGGGAGGGAGCGATGTCGGCAGGCGGATGGACCTGGATGGAGAGATCGTCGCGCGCATCGAGGACCTTGATCAGAAGGGGAAAGCGCTCGCACTTGGGCAGGCCCGCGCCGAAGAGGGTATTGCGCTCATTGGTCCAGAGGTCATGGAGGCTCCTGCCCGCATAAGGGCCGTCGATGACGAGCGATTGCTCGTGCTCGCGATCGCTGATTTCCCAGGACTCACCGTAAGGGGCTTCATCGGGCAGGCTGCGGTGGTAGCTCGATTCGAGGGTGCGTCCGCCCCAGACGCGCTGCATGTAGAGGGGGGCAAATGCCAAGGGTTCCATGCCGGGATGCTAGTGATGGCGGGGCTCTCAGGTCCAACCCGTATGTTGAAAAGTCCTCGAATTCAGCCTTCGCCCCGAATTTCCTTAAGAAAACCTGATTTTCAATCCTGTGAAAACAATCTTGCTCCTTGAGGAGGCTCGGGGGATGCTTGGTCGACGAAGACGATGGGGAAAGGAGACAATCGAAGACGAGGCCAGCAGAGCGAAGGTTCGAAATGGTCCAACGAGATCATCGGGATCATCTTGATTACGGTGGGATTGTTGCTGTTTTTGGCGGTGGTCTCATTCACGCGCAGTGATTTGCCGGTTTGGTCGATGGGTTCGACCTTTGCTGATGGTGACGAGCCCAGCTTGCCGCGTCACAATTTCATTGGGAGCATTGGGGCGCTTTTGGGACTCGCTCAGTTTGCGCTGTTTGGAAAAGCGGGCTTTTTGGTGCCGATTGCGCTGATCTGGTTTGGAGTGGTGAAGTTGGTGTTTGATGGCCGTCTGTGGTCGCGGACGATCATCGGTTTTGCGGTTTTGACGATCAGCGGTGCGACCTTCATGCAGGCGGTGTTTGCCGAGCCGGGTCAGATTCTTGGGCCTGGCGGTGTGGTTGGGCGAATTCTCGCCGGCTTTCCCGCGAGCAATGCGAGTGATGGCAGTATTTTGCCCTCGTCCGGTTTGTTGATTCCGTTGATTGGCAAGTGGGGAACGATCATTCTGAGTGCCTGCCTTTATCTGGTGTCCTTGATTCTGTTGATGGGGCAGCGGCCGATTGGTTTTCTCAAAGAGACATTCAATCTGGCGGGAAGCGGGGTGGAAAAGATCAAGGAGCATCGCGAAGCGAAACTCGCGGCTGGTGCGAAGGAAGAGATCCGTGCTCGCGAGCGCGAGAAGGAGAAGGAATTGCGACGCAGGGAGAGGGAGGGCAAGCTGGCCGCGAAGGAGGCGGAGAAGCTTGCCGAGAGTCCGCAGGCCGAGTTGGCATTGGTGGCAACACCCACTCCCCAGATCATCGATGCCTCGCAGCGCCGGATCGACGCGCCCAAGCCGGGAGCCAAGCCCTTCGAGCGCAAGGGCAAGGAGCATCTGTCCCTTTCCATCGATGGTTTTGAAGACTACGAGCTTCCCGGTTTCGACATGCTCGATGAGGTTGAGGACACCGAAGAGTCTCCCGAGGCCAATCGTGATGTCCTGCTGGCGACGCAAAAGAACATCGTCGATACGCTGAACTCATTCGGTATTGAAACGACGCCGGGCGACATCACCCGTGGGCCGACGATTACCCGCTACGAAATCTATCCGAGTGCCGGTCTCCGTGTTTCGAGGATCTCGCAGCTCGAGGCCGACATCGCGCGGGCGACCCGGGCCGAGCGGATCAACATTCTCGCGCCGATTCCCGGCAAGGACACCGTCGGGATCGAGCTGGCGAATTCCGAGAAGGTCGCGGTACCGCTCCGTGAACTACTACAGGACCCGGATTTCAGTTCGGCGAAAAAGAAGATCCCGCTGGCACTCGGCAAGGATGTTTATGGCAAGACGGTGATTGGCGATTTGGCCGCCATGCCTCACTTGCTCGTCGCGGGTGCGACGGGCTCGGGCAAGTCGGTGTGCATCAACTCGATCATTGCCTCGATTCTCTTCAAATTCGGGCCTGACGAGCTGCGTTTCATCATGATCGACCCGAAGGTGGTCGAGATGCAGATGTACAACAAGCTGCCGCATTTGGTGGTGCCCGTCGTGACCGATCCGAGGAAGGTTGTGGCTGCCCTGAAGTGGGTGGTGAATGAGATGGAGAAGCGCTACCGCATTTTTGCGAAGAGCGGCGTGCGGAATTTCGATGGTTACAATGGCCGGGTTCGTCCCGAGAAGCCCGAGGTCGAAGTCGAGCCGGAGCCTGAAGAGGAGCCTGATCAGGAGGCGATCGATGCGATTGCCGAGGCGCTCGAGTCCGGTGATCTCGGACCGGAGGCGAGCGAAGACGAGCTCATTCCCGATGAGGATGAGATGCCGGATCGTTTCCCGTACATCGTGGTGATCGTCGACGAGCTGGCCGATCTGATGCAGACGGCACCGGCGGATGTGGAAATGAACATCGCGCGGATTGCCCAGAAGGCGCGTGCGGCCGGCATCCACCTGATCATTGCCACGCAGACCCCTCGTGCGGATGTGGTTACCGGGATCATCAAGGCGAACATTCCCTGTCGCGTGGCTTTCCAGGTGTCCTCGCAACTCGACTCGCGGGTGATTCTTGATTCGAAGGGTGCTGAAAAACTCGTTGGCAAGGGAGACATGCTTTACCTGCCTCCGGGATCGGCGAAATTGGAACGTGCACAGGGTGCCTTCGTCTCCGATGAAGAGGTTGAACGCCTCGTCGATCACTGCTCGGCGCAGGCCGAACCGAACTTTGCCGAGGACATTCAGAAGTCGATCGAGAGCGGTGCCCTCGATGATGGTGAGGATGAGGTTTCGGATGCGGATGAAGAACTCATCATCAAGTGCATCGACGTGGCGCGCCAGGAGCAGAAGTGCAGCACTTCGCTGCTGCAGCGGCGGTTGCGACTTGGCTATACCCGGGCCGCACGGATGGTCGACATTCTGGAGCAGCGCGGCGTGATCGGACCTGGCGATGGTGCCAAGGCGCGCGAGGTGTTTGTGAAGTAGGGTGTGCGGGTGATTCGGCCTGCAGGATGGTTCGGAACGGTGGGTGGAATTTACCCAAGTGATTCTCGGATCGCCGCTTGGACTTCTTCGAGGGAACCGCGGCTGTCGATCACATGGGCGAAGGGCTCATCGGAGAGGGAGAGGAAGATCTCGCGGCACCTCTGGAGCGATTCGCGTTGCTCGAACTCGTTGGCCGAGTCGCCGCGATTTCCAATTCGGGAGAGTGCGGTATCGACATCGATATCGAGGATGAAAAGCTGATCGGGGATTGGGGCGAAGGCTTCGTTGCGGCGACGGATTTCCAGTGGGTCGAATCCCCGAGTGCCCTGATAGGCCATGCTTGAGAAGTAGTAGCGGTCGAGAATCACGACTTTCCCGGCGGCCAGGGACGGGGTGATCAGTTCTGCGACGTGCTGGCTGCGGTCCTTGAGGAAGTAGTCGAGTTCGTCTTCGGGAGAGAGGCGTCCGGCGGCGGCGGATTGGCGGAGTTTTTTGCCCCAGGGGCCATCGGTCGGTTCGCGGCTGGTGACGACGTCGCGGCCTTGGCTGCGGAACCACTCGGCGAGGAGTTGGCTCTGGGTGGACTTCCCGGTGCCGTCGATGCCTTCGAGGACGATGAACATGGCGGATGAAAGCAAGAAGCGGCGAGGCTTGGCAACAGCCATCGGGCACGGAATGAGGGTTGGGAGATGACGGCGCTCGGCTTGAAGCGGGCGAAGGGGATTTTTGATTCCTATTCGAATTCGTAGCGCCCGTTGCGGACCGTGACATCAGGAGGGAGACGTTTTTGTTCGAAGTAGTCGTAGCCTTCCTTGAGGTTTTTCCAGAATTCGAACCAGCGGTCATTCCGGGCTTTGGCGAGACGATCGTCGGTCATGCGGAAGGGGAAGAGATGAACGCGGAAGAACTTCTGGCTGTTTGCCAGAGCGGCATCGCAGAGCGTGTAGATTTCCTCGATTTTTTCATCGGTCATGGCGAGGCAGCCGATGGAGACGCGATTTCCGTGAACCATGATGAAGCTGCCGCTGCGGCCATGATGGCGGTCGTAGGCGTTCGGGTAGCCGATGTTGAAGGCGAGGTGATAGGTGGAGGCCGGATGCAAGCGGCTACGGGGAACGAAGTAGAAACCCTCGGGGACCTGGAAGTCGCCCTCGGCGAGTTTGGGGCCGAGTTGGCCGGAGGCGGCGGCGATGGGATAGGTCCGGAAGAGCACGAATTTGCCAGACGGGCGGTGACGCACCCAGAGTTCGAGCTGTCCCTCTTCCTTGAAGGCGCGAATGAAGACCGGATCGCCGAAGTGGAGGTCCTTGCCGGCGAGGTCCTTTTCCAGTGCGGGACGAACCCGTTTGGCCGCTGCCGCAGCTCGTTGCGGGCCGGGAAGTGGGGTTTGGGAGGCATTGGATTCCATCTTGGCGGGGTCGCTCTTGTCCTGACCTCGACAGGCGAGGATCGTCAGGAAGCTCAGGATCATCAGCATTCGGGCCATCAGCGTGAAGAGGGAACGCCAGCCGAAGCGATAGGCCAAGTCTTGAAATCGAAGTCCGTGTCGGGAGGTCGGATTCACGTCGGTATCGTGTAGGGATGGTGTGAAGGCCGAATCACGGGAAGGTGAAATCGGGGTGAATCGAGTGATGACTGGACGCCCGGAGCTGGCGTGGTTAGGTGCTTGGCCATGTCAGCAGCGATTGGAATCATCGGCGGGAGTGGTCTCTACGAGATCGAGGGCTTTGAGAAAGCCGAAGAGCGGAAGATCGAGACTCCCTTCGGCGATCCTTCGGATGTGCTGGTCGGCGGCATGCTGGCGGGGCGTCAGGTTTGGTTTTTGCCACGTCATGGACGGGGTCACCGGATTCTGCCGCATGAAATCAACCACCGGGCCAATCTGTGGGCGCTGCGCAGTCTCGACGTGCGCTTCTTGATCTGCGTGACGGCGGTCGGAAGCCTGCGTGAGGCCTACGCTCCGAGGGATGTCGTGCTTCCGGATCAGTACTTCGACCGGACGAGTCGCCGCGAACATCACACCTTTTTCGGCAAGGGAATCGTCGGGCATGTGTCGTTCGGGGATCCGGTGAGCGACGGAATGCGTGAGATTCTGCGGGATGCGGCGATCGCAGAAGGAGCGAAGGTTCACGATCGAGGGACTTATGTGAACATGGACGGTCCGGCCTTTTCGACCCGCGCCGAGAGTGAGGCGAACCGGCAGTTGGGCTTTGATGTGATTGGCATGACCAACCTGCCCGAGGCCAAACTGGCGCGAGAGGCGGAGATCGCGCTGGCGACGCTGGCGATGATTACGGACTACGACTGCTGGAAACTCGAGGAGGAGGCGGTCAGTGCCGGGGCGGTGATGGGGCATCTGACGGCCAACGTTTCGCTGGCGAAAAAGATCGTCGCCCGCGCGGTATCGGCGATCCCCGAGCAGCCGGAATGGCCGGAGCATCAAGCCTTGGAAGGGGCCATCATGACGCCGCGGGAAATCTGGCCTGCGGAGGCCGTCGAGGCCTTGAAACCGCTTCTTTCGCGGTTTTTGTGAGTTTTTCTTCGGAAATGCGGGCGTGACATTGCAGATGCCGGGCCTACAGTCCCCGGACTCCATCATGCGCTCCACTACGGGTTTCCTAATGAAAATTGCCTCCCATATTTTTGTCATCACGCTGCTCAGTGCCTCGCTGGGTAGTTGCTCGAATGCCGACAAGACCGCTGGGTCCGCACCGCTCAAGACGGATCCGAATCCCACCTACAAGACGCCTTCGCTCAAGGGGCCGGTTCCGCGGAATCCCGACATGAGGCTTTCGGCAAATTTCTCTCCCAATGCGGGTGTCTCTTTTTCACGGGTGAATGTGAGCGACAAGTATGTGGCGATGACCTTCGATGATGGTCCTCATCCGCAGAATACGCCGCGACTCCTCGACATGCTGCGGGCGCGCAACATCAAGGCGACCTTCTACGTGATCGGTCGGAATGTGGATCTCTATCCCGAAATTACCCGACGGATCGTGGCGGAGGGACACGAGATCGGAAATCACACCTACACTCATGGCAACATGACCAAGATGAGTGATGCGACGGTGCGCCAGGAACTCGACAAGTGTCGCGACTCGATCGCGCGGGCCGCGGGAGTCAAGCCACGCACGCTGCGCCCTCCTTATGGCGCCTTGTTGCAGTCGCAGCGGGCATGGATTCACAGCGAGTATGGTTATCCGACCGTCATGTGGGCCGTCGATCCGAGGGACTGGCAGCGCCCGGGACCTTCGGTGGTTACCTCGCGCATTCTGACGGCAACGACTCCTGGAGCGATCGTTCTGGCCCATGACCTTCATGCGCCGACGGTGACGGCCATGCCGGCGACCTTCGATGGTCTGTTGAACAAGGGCTACAAATTTGTGACGGTTTCGCAGCTGCTGGCCATGAAGTCCGATGAAGCTCCTGCCCAGGCCGCCGTCACGGCACCCTGAGGTTTCACGGATTTTCCCCGATGCCAGGCGACCGGTATTTTTCGGGACGGGACCGGCTGTTGGACTGCTTTGCCCGCATTGAAAAGTTGGGCCGGGCCAGCGGCATTGCCCCTCGCAAGGACGAAGACGATGCCCGAAGCCGTTTGGCGGGGCCGCTCAAGATCGTTGCTTTGGGTGAGGTGAATGCGGGGAAGTCGACCCTGCTCAATGCGCTGGCAGGTTCGGAAATCTGCCCGGCCGGTCCTCTGCCGACGACGCGCAAGACGATTGCTTACACCTTTGGTGAGGTCACGAAGGATGAAGAGGGTGAGGACGGCTGGGTCAGGGCCATCAGGCCTTTGGAGTATCTGAAGAAGTTCGAGATGATCGATACCCCCGGCTCGAATTCGGGATGGCGGGATTCGGTGGTGGCGGCGATGCCGCGATACGAACAGGCGGACCTGATCCTGATGGTTTTTCCTGCTGCGAATACCTGGACGGCCGCGACCTGGGATCTGATTTCGATGACCAGCGAAGACGCCCTTCCTCGAGTCGCGCTGGTGATTCAACAGGCGGATACGAAATCGACCGAGGACATCCAGGTGATCCGTGGTCACATGACGGAGCTGTGCCTGAAGAAGGTCGGTCGCAAGTTGCCGATCATTGCGATCGCCGGGCAGTTGGCATTCGACGCCAAGGTCAGTCCCCAGACTGCCCGGAAGAGCTGGTCGGCGAGCCGGTTTTCGGTCTTCGAGGAATTTGTATCCGAAGAAGTGTGCCATTCGGAGATGCGCCAGTACCTGCTTCAGCGGACCGCGCAGGAGGCAGCCCGTCGATTGAGGGAGATCGAGGATGGGCTCGACAAGCAGCGTCGTGGGATGAATGACGATGGTTATTTCCTCGCGGGGCTTGAGCGGGAAGGCGACCAGCTACGGGATTTGGTATTGGCGGCTGCGACCGAAAGGCTGGCGGGTGCGAGGGGGCGATATGAAGCGGAAGTCGGGCGGATATCGAAACAGCTCGGCCGGACGCTTGGCATCTTTCCGACGACCTTCCGCCTTTTTCTGGGGGATACCACACCGGCTCGAATGGAGACGGAGTTTGCGGGACGGCTGCAGTCCGCGATCCGGGATTTCGCGCAGCTGGATGCCGCCCGTCTGTTAGACGAATGTGAAGGGCACTGGAATGAGGTCAGACCACGGGTTGTGGAACGGATGGGCATGGACCCGGGAGTCTCTTCGGTGAGCGGTGATGTGCGTGAGAAGGTGATTGAGAATTTCACCGAAAGGGTGGAGCAGGGGGTGAGTGGTGTGGTGGGTCAACTGCGGGTTCGTGGTTTGCTTGATACCTTGGTTAGAAACCGGAATCAGAGGCTCAGGTATTTGATGGCGGTGCTGCTGTTGGTGATGATTGCCGCGGGTAGCTGCGGGGCGCTGGGTCAGACCAAATATTCTTGGATCCTCATGGGTGTCGCCGGATTCCTAGGTCTTGTCGGGTTCTTGCTGGCGTGGTTCAGCCGACTTGCCGTGGTGCGCGATACGCGGAGCCGCTTGCTTGATTCGGTCGGACGATTCGAGACGGCGATGCATGGCGACTATGCCGATGCGGTGAGAGGCCTATTTCAGGAGTATTCCAACGGTTTGTCCGGAGTTCGCCGACTGTTGGCGGACCGGAAGTCAAGTCTGGAGCCTCGCTCCCGAAAGTGGGACGCCCTTTATCTGGAGCTGAAGTCGATCGAACAGGATCTCTAACAAAGAAAAACGGCCCGGGGTGACCGGGCCGTTTCTGGGTGCTGTTCTGTCAGGGAATGAATCACTGATTCGGGCGATTCGGACGCTCCGGTCCGCGCTTTCCTTCCGGTCCGCGCTTTCCTTCGGGTCCGCGTTTGCCTTCGGGTCCGCGTTTGCCTCGGGGGCGTTCGGGGATTCTTTCACCGGCATCAATGGCGGCCTGGCGTTCTTCGGCGCTGAGTTTGCCGTCCTTGTCGGCATCGTATTTGGCAAGCATTTCGGCATGGCGTGCCTTCATGGCTTCAGCAGCTGCCTTGCGCTCGTCTTCATTGAGTTTGCCATCGCCGTCCGTATCGAACTTCTCGAGCATTTTGGCGCGGCGCTCTTCCATATTGGCTTTGCGTGCCTCCATGGCTGCCTTGCGCTCCTCCTTGTTGAGCTTTCCGTCGCCGTCCGTGTCGAACTTGGCGATGATTTCCGGTGGGACATCGCGATTTGGGCCCTGGCCATTCTGAGCGGAGACGCTGATGGAGGTGATCGCCAGTGCGGCGATTGAGGTGCAGATGATTCGTGTTTTCATGATTTGTCGTGTTTGTTGGTTTGTTGATGGGATCAACGGGCGGCCGTCCGTGTCTGGAGCATGAAACCCGGGCTTCGGGGAAAGGTTGCGCAGCGGAATGAATTGCCAGCCTCGCCTTGGGCCGCTTGGATGGCCGCGCAGAAATCTTGAGCTATGGCCGAGGCACCGCAAAAAGACTCAAAACAAACCGTGTTCTTGAAGCGAACGGCCAGCACTCTCGGCTTGTGGGGACTGGTTGCCGCGGGTTTCGCAAGTCGTCTGGGCTGGGCCTACGTCACGATCATCGGCGTGCTCATCATTGTCTCGACGGTCGAGTATTTTCGAATGGTGAGGTCCGGCGGTGTCAAATGCTTTCCGCGCTTCGGCATGCTGATCGCAGTCGGGTACTCGGCGGCGCTTTATTGGTTCTTGCTCGGAGCGGGAGCACAGGTGGCGGTCGTGACGGCGGATGAGACGACGGTCGGCTCGAGTGTTGTGCTTTTTCCGGACTGGATCGATGGCGCGGCGATCTTCGTGGCGATCGCCGGATCGTTTTTTCTCCAACTGCGCTACCCGATTCGCGGGCTCGACGCGATTCAGGCGGTTTCGATCAATCTGTTAGGTTTCGTTTACATCGCGTTTCTTTTCAATTTCGCGGCGCGGCTGGTCTTCATGGTTCCGGGGCCGGGAGAAGTTCCGGGTGCCATGCTGCTGCTGTGGTTGATCGCGGTGACCAAGTTCACCGACATGGGTGCCTACATCGTGGGATCGATGATCGGGAAGCATAAGATGATACCGCACGTGAGCCCCGGTAAGACGTGGCAGGGATTCGGCGGGGCGATCTTCTTTTCGCAGCTCGCCGGCTGCGGGCTCTATGCCTTTTTTCAAGACGACATGCCGGACTTCGCATCGGGTCTGCATCTGCTCGGCGGTTGGGGGGCGGTAGTGGTCCTGAACCTGGTGCTGTGCCTTCTGGCGGTGGTGGGTGACCTGGCGGAGAGCGTGGTCAAGCGGAGTCTCAATGCCAAGGACTCCGGACAAATGCTGCCCGGGATCGGCGGTGGACTTGACCTGATCGACTCGCTTTGTTTCACCGCGCCGGTGCTCTACTTTTATCTGAAATGGGTGACGTTGTGAGGAAGAAGGTGGTGCTGCTCGGTTCGACCGGATCGATCGGATGTTCGACGCTTGAAGTGGCGAGGCAGATTCCTGAGCGGGTGGAGTTGGTGGGCCTGGCTGCCCATTCGAGTGTGGGAAAGCTTGCCGAGCAGGCGCGCGAGACCGGTGTGAAGCATGTGGCTCTGGCGGATGCCTCGAAAGAAAGCGAGTTGCGCACGCTGCTTCCCGAAGGCGTCACCCTTCATGTGGGTGAGGAGGGTTTGATCGAGCTGGCAACTCTAACAGGTGCTGACGTGGTATTGGTTGCGATTGTCGGGACGGCAGGACTCGAACCTGCGCTGGCGGCGATCGAAGCTGGCAAGGATCTGGCGGTGGCCTCGAAGGAGATCCTGGTGATGGCGGGCGAGATCGTGACGGCGGCTGCCGAGAAGCGAGGGGTGAAAATTTTGCCGGTCGACAGCGAGCACAATGCGATCTTCCAGTGCTTGGATGGTCACCGTGGGGGCGAAAAGGAGGTTTCGCGAATGATTCTAACAGCTTCCGGTGGTCCATTTCGGACCTGGCCAGCAGAAGACCTGAAAGCGGTAACCGTCGAGCAAGCGCTCAAGCATCCGACCTGGGAGATGGGGCGGAAGATCACGATCGATTCGGCGACCTTGTTCAACAAGGGGCTCGAGATGATCGAGGCCCGCTGGTTGTTCGGGATCGGCATGGATCGGATCGATGTGGTGGTGCATCCCCAGAGTATTGTCCATTCGATGGTGGAGTTCATTGATGGCTCGGTGCTTGCCCAGTTGAGTCGCACCGACATGTGCTTTCCGATTCAGTATGCGCTGACCTGGCCGGACCGGGTGAGGGGTGGCTTGGAGCCACTCGACTTCAGTCAGCTGTCCAGGTTGGAGTTTGAAGAGCCTCGTGGTGAGGTATTCCCTGCCTTGGATCTGGCCCGACGAGCGGGGCTTGAAGGCGGGACCTTGCCTGCGGTATTCAATGCCGCGAATGAGGTGGCGGTGGATGCGTTTCTCGAAAGAAAGATCGGATTCACGGAGATCTGGAGTCTGGTGGGCGAGGTGATGGAGTCCCACGAAGTTGCTTCTGCGGGTGAATTGAAGGGCTTGATTGAGGCGGATGATTGGGCGCGTCGGACCTGTGCCGATCTGGTCGGTGGTGGCTCTGCCTGAGAAACTCCCGGCGCATATTTGCCGCAGGCGTTGACGTCGGCGAGGCGATGAGGTCCCATCCCCGGGATGTCGAAGGAATCGGGAAAGCGCGGGAACCTGAGTGGCTCGCTAAAGTGGTTGCTCGGATACCTGCGCCCTTACCGGGCGATCTTCATTCCTTCGCTGATCGCGCTTTTCGTTACGGCGGCGTTGTCGCTCGTTTTCCCGCTGTTGCTCAAGGATCTGATCGGTGATCCTGCGGATGCTCTCAATGGCAACATGGATCCGAAGGAGATTCAGGAGAAGTTGAATGGCAGTCTCAAGTGGTTGGTTGCCGCTTTATCCCTTCAGGCCTTCATCGCCTTTTGGCGGGTGCTGGGTTTCATGAAGTCCGGGGAGGCCGCGCTCAATGATCTGAGGCGGGATCTTTTCGGTCACATGCTGCGTTTGCCGGTCTCGTTCTTTCAGGAGCAACGTTCGGGCGCGCTGAGCACCCGGGTCGCGGCGGACTTGAGCGTGGTCCGGGAGACCTTGATGAACACCGTGCCACAGGCCGTACGGCAGGCGGTGATTCTGGTCGGCGGCTTGAGTGCGGTATTCTACTTCTCGTGGAAGCTCGCGCTGATCATGCTTGGCAGCATTCCGGTCGTGGTGCTGGCGGTCGCGGTCTTCGGCAGGAAGGTCCGGGCGCGATCGAAGGATGCGCAGGATGCTTTGGCGGACGCCGGCACGGTGATCGAGGAGTCGGTGCAGAGCATCACGGATGTGAAGTCTTTCGGCAACGAGGCCTTCGAGGAGAAGCGCTACAACAGCCAGCTCGACAGGTTCTTCTCGGTGACGATGAAAGGTGCGCTGGCGCGGGCTTTCTTTCTTTCGTTCATCATCTTCGTGATGTTCGGCACGATCGCCTTCGTCGCCTGGTGTGGCGCGCGGATGTTGGTGAATGGTGAAATTGATAACGACAACTTCGTCGCCTTCATCCTGTTCAGTATTTTCGTCGGTGCGTCGCTGGGTTCGTTCCCTGAGATTATTTCACAGCTGCAGGCGATGAGTGGCGCGAGCGAGCGCGTGCGTGAAATCCTGCAGGATCAAGCTGAAGCTTCCGGTGGTGAGGACGCCGGGGCCTTGTCGGGTTCTCTTGCCCTCGAAGATGTGCAGTTCCGCTATCCTTCGCGTCCTGAGCAGCCGGTGCTCGAAGGGCTGAGCTTTTCGGTCGATGCCGGCCAGCGGGTGGCGCTGGTGGGTCCCTCGGGTGCCGGAAAATCGACGGTCTTCTCGTTGATCCTCGGCTTTCATCGACCAGGGGAAGGGAAGCTGACCTTCGATGGACGCGATGCGGCCCTACTGGATCTTGCCTCGCTACGCTCACAGATTGCGGTCGTTCCGCAGGAGGTCCTGCTCTTTGGAGGAACAATCCTGGAAAACATCGAATACGGGCGACCTGGTGCGACTCGCGAAGAGATCGAAGCGGCGGCGAAAGAGGCCAACGCTCACGATTTTATTGCCGCACTGCCGGAGGGCTACGAAACGCTTGTCGGACCCAGGGGCGTGAAGATCTCGGGAGGCCAGCGTCAGCGGATTGCCATCGCTCGTGCGATCCTGTCCGATGCACGCATCCTTCTGCTCGATGAGGCCACCAGCGCGCTCGATACGGAGAGCGAGCGTCTCGTGAATGAGGCGCTCGAAAGACTGATGAAGGGCCGCACCAGTCTGGTGATCGCGCATCGGCTTTCCACTGTCCGTGATGCCGACCGGATTCTGGTTTTGAGTCAGGGTAAGCTCGTTGAGAGCGGCACCCACGATGAGTTGATGGTAAAGCAGGGGACGTATCGCCTGTTGGCGGAGACGCAGTTGGCTTGAGGGACGAGCTACTAGCAGTCTGTCGGACTTGAGTTCAGCGGTGGTGTCGCGCGGCGGGGTTTGAATGGGTTTGGGGATCATTCCGAGCGACCTCTTGGCGGCTCGTCCTGGCGTATCCTGCTCTTCTTGGGTCGGGC
>NZ_JBATWY010000188.1:0-4963 GCF_049672945.1 Haloferula sp.
TCCCGAAGGTCGGGAGGCAACAACATGGGCGAATCGTGGTCGATATTGACGAACTTGGCTGCCATGCCCCGAGCATAGCAGCCGCTATCCAATTCGTCACTGGTCTAAGTCCGACAGACTGCTAGACTCTCCATCATGAACCGAATCTGGCCCTTGATGCTCGCCATCACTCTTGGCGCCTGCGCCGAAGAAACCGCTATGGAAACCGACGACAAAGCCCCGGAACAGCCAAAAGCCCCGGTCACCAAGACCGAGGCCGAGTGGAAACAGGAACTCACCCCCGAGCAGTACCGCATCCTCCGCCAGGATGGCACCGAGCCGGCAAATGGCGCAGTCTACCAGCAGTTCAAGAAACAAGGAGGCGGCACCTATTTCTGCGCCGGATGCGATGCCGAGCTTTTCACCTCAAATGAGAAGTTCGACTCTCACTGCGGATGGCCCTCATTCTATGATCCGTCCAAGGCCAAGAATATCAAAACGAGTGTCGACTACCACATCGGTGTTCCCCGCACCGAGGTCCGCTGTGCGATCTGCGATGGGCACCTTGGACATGTCTTTACCGGTGAAGGCTTCGATACGCCGACCGACAAGCGCTACTGCATCAATGGCACGGTCTTGAAGTTCGTGCCCTTCAGCGACAAGAAGGACGAGAAAAAGACCGAAGCGAAACCTTCCTCGGAAGCACCTGAGAAAGACAAGAAGTCCTGAGCTATTCTAGGCGGAGTTCGAGTCGACTTCATACAAGCGCTCCGCCGCACGGGCTGCATCTCCGTCTTGGGGCAGGCATTCGGCACCGAGTGGGAGCGTGTAGCCAAGCTCCCTCACCTTGCGAAAGACTTCCGCGTAGTTGATTTCGCCCGTCCCCGGCTCGTTCCGCTTGGGCGAGTCGGCAAACTGCACGTAACCGATCCACTCGCGTCCCTTCTCAAGGTTGGCGATCAGATTCCCCTCGGAGCGCTGCATGTGGAAGAGATCCCAATTGAGTTTCACCCACTCGGAATTGATTTCCCGACACATCTCAATGCCGTCGTCACTTCCGTAGAGGCAGTGGTCAGGATGATCGAAAGGATTCATTGGCTCCAGGATCACCGTTCGATGATACTTTTCCAAGATCGGCAGCGCCGCCTTGAGTTTCTGCACCACGGACGTCTGCATCTCCCTCTTACTCAGACCCTCGATGTTGTCACCCGCCACCACGCAAAAGCGATCGCAGCCCGGGAGCAAGCTTGTGGCCACGCAGGCCGCTTCGATCTCTGCCACAAACCTGGCGACCGGAAAGTTCGGATCATTGATTTCCTGACCAAATCCCCACGCCGTGAATTGAGTCGCCGTCATGCCGTGGCGTTTCAATAGCTCACCGCCCTTCTCCAAATCCTTGTCCCTCCAACTCCAGAGCTCAATCGCTGGAAAACCAAGCCGCGCTGCCTGTTCGATGCGTTCGCAAAAGTCCCCCTCGAACCACATCTCGATGTTCACGGCAATCGGAGTGTGGGGTGTTCTTCCCGGGAGGACGATGCTTCCGCTCATGCCCAAGCCAAGCCCAAGAACCCGCGGCATGCACGCCCGGATCAAAACAAGAACTCAAGAATCGTGAAATTCACAGGGTGGATGCGGCGTAGATCTGCGAAGCCGTCATGCGAACTTCCACCGCCCCAAGACTCCTTCCCCTTGCCAGCGGGTGGTTTCTCGCTTGCTCGCTGACCAGCACAGCGACTGCCGAGGAAGGCTTCCGTGAAAGCCGGAGAATCCTGGAAACCCGCTGCCTTTCCTGCCATTTCCCCGACAAAATCAAGGGTGATCTGCTGATGACGACCCGCGAGGCCTTGCTCCAGGGCGGCGACTCCGGCGCCGCGATCGTCCCCGGAAAACCCGACGAGTCGCTCCTCATCGAACGCATCTCACTCGATGAAGATCACGACGACATCATGCCTCCAAAGGGCAAGTTACTCAGTGCCGGAGAAATTGACGTGTTGCGGAGTTGGATTTCAACGGGCGCGGAATGGCCAGCCGGCATCACCATGTCGCCACGGCCCAAATCCGCCCTTCCCGATTGGGATGCCCCCGCCGATCCCGAGATCCTCTCGATCAGCGCCCATCCCTCCTCTGTCACGCTGGAAACGGCCGCCGATTTCCACCGGGTTCTCGTCCTCGCCCAGTTCAAGGATGCCGCCAACCACGACATCACCCGCCAGGCCAAACTGTCACTCGATGACCCTTCGCTCGCCTCACTCACCGACACCACCCTTCGTCCCCTGAAGGATGGCACCACCGTCCTCAGAATCGACTACCGAGGTCTGAGTGCCGAGGTACCCGTCACCATCAAGCAAGCCACCCAAGCACGACCCATCTCCTTCCAACTCGACGTCATGCCGGTCCTCACCTCGGCAGGCTGCAACACCGGCTCTTGCCACGGCTCCGCTCGCGGCCAGGACGGCTTCCATCTCACCCTCTACGGTTTCGATCCCAAGGGTGACCACTTCCGCCTCACCCGCGAAGCTCCCGGCCGGCGCATCAATCTCGCGCTGCCTGAAAGCTCTCTGCTTTTGACCAAAGCCATCGGCGAAGTCCCTCATACCGGCGGCAAACTCTTCGACGAGGATAGCGAGAACTACCGGATCCTCAGGGACTGGATCGCCGACGGCGCCAACTACGATGAAGGCGAGATCCCCCAGCCGACCGGAATCGAGATCGAACCCCGTGAACTCGTCATGAAGGGCACCGGCATCGAGATCCCGCTCACGGTGCGCGCGACTTATTCCGACGGAACCGACCGCGACGTCACGCCGCTGACCACCTTCTCGACATCGAATGACAACTCGGCCCCGATCGGCAGCCATTCCGGAGTCGCCACGTCAAAACACCGTGGAGAAGCCTTTTTACTCGGTCGCTTCCACACCTACACCGAAGGCCTCCAGGCCATCGTCATTCCCGAAAATCTCTCCTACACCCGACCGGAACTGGAAGCCTTCAACGAACTCGATCAGCACGTCTACGAAAAGCTCCACAAACTACGAATCATCCCTTCGGAAATCTGCTCGGACGAGGTCTTTGTCCGTCGCGTCTACCTCGACCTCATTGGACAACTTCCCGAAGTCGAAGACCGCGAGCGTTTTCTTTCGTCAAAGGCTCCCGACAAGCGCGTTGCCCTCGTTGACGAGTTGATCGCCCGCAAGGAATTCACCGAAATCTGGGTGATGAAATGGGCCGAGCTGCTTCAGATCCGGACCTTCAATCAAGGGCCCAAACAGGTCTCCTACAAAGCGGCTTTAGGATACTACGGCTGGCTCAGGGAACGCATTGCCGACGGCGTCCCCTTCAATGAGATCGTCCGTGAACTGCTGGCCTCGGAGGGAGGCACCTTCGCCAACCCGGCCACCAACTTTTTCCAAGTCGAACAGGACGTCCTCAAACTCACCGAGAATGTCGCCCAGGTCTTCATGGGCACCCGCATCCAGTGCGCCCAGTGCCACAATCACCCCTTCGACCGCTGGACGATGGATGACTATTATGGCTTCGCCTCATTCTTCGCCCAGGTCAAACGCAAGCCCGCTGAAGATCCACGCGAGCGGGTGATTTTCGACGCCGGTGGCGAGGTCAAGCACCCCGTCACCAACCAAAACGTCAAACCGCGCTTCCTTGGAACGGAGACACCCGAAGACTTCGGCAGGAAGTCGCGCCGCGAAGCCGTCGCCGACTGGCTCGCCTCACCGGAGAACCCATGGTTCGCCCGCAACGTGGCGAACATCACTTGGGCGCACTTCTTCGGAGTCGGCATCACCGACCCGGTCGATGACGTCCGGATCTCCAACCCACCCTCGAACCCCGCGCTGCTCGAGGCACTGGCCACCAAATTCATCGAATCCAACTACGACATTCGTAGTATCGTGCGGGAAATCTGCACCTCGCGGACCTACCAGCTTTCCAGCCGGACCAACGAAACCAATGTCACGGACGAAACCAACTTCTCCCATGCCCTGATCCGCCGACTCCGCGCGGAAGTGCTGCTGGATTCGATCTCCCAGGTCACCGAGACCCCGAGCAAGTTCAAAGGACTGCCATCCGGTGCGCGTGCGGTTCAGATCGCCGACGGAAACACCTCGAACTATTTCCTCACCACTTTCGGCCGCGCCAGCCGCACGACCGTCTGCTCTTGCGAGGTGAAAATGGAGCCCAACCTTTCCCAAGCCCTTCACCTCCTCAACGGCGAATCCACCCACCAACGGATCAAGTCGAGCCCGGTGATCACCACGATGCTGAATGCAAAGACCCCTCCTCCAGTCATCATCGAGAATCTCTACCTGAGAACTCTGGGAAGAAAGCCGACCGAAGCCGAATCAGCCAAGCTTCAGATCCATCTCGACGAAGCCAAGGATCCCAAAGCCACCCGCTTGGTCCTCGATGATGTTTTCTGGGCCCTGCTGAACTCCAAGGAATTCCTCTTCAACCACTAGAAAACATCAGGAAACGAAGCTATCCATGATTCACGACAACTAAGTCATGGAAATGTTCAATCTTTATTGATTTTTTATTGCGGAGCTACGCGATCATGGGTAAGCTCCTTCCCATGCTGTCCCACATATCACGCATATCTCTTACGATCAGGCAGTTACGGGATAATCCCAAGCCCACGCTTCGCAAGCTGGCTCACCAGACCTTGCTCGGCGTGAAGGCCACGGGAATCTTTCTGAAGAGCTGTTACGTTGACGGATTCCTCGCTCTAGTCGCAGGGCACTACACCCGCCGCCAAGCAGCCATGATCATTGCGGGGAGCCTCCCCACCATTCTGGGAGCGATGATGATCACGGTACCTGGCATTCTGTTTCCGACCCCGGGCCACCAGGCTTTTTTCCATTTCGGAAACACGCTCAGCTGTGATCCGACTTCTTTGATCCCGGTCGTCCTCGGCGCGATCAGCACCACGCTGGGCCTGCGCATCCCGCTCGGTTGATTCCTCGTCAACATG
>NZ_JBATWY010000189.1:0-36564 GCF_049672945.1 Haloferula sp.
CAATACGCATCTGGCGCTGGCTCGGGCAGGTGATCTCGATCTCGACGAAGGTCACGTCGGCGACGCACCACGGCTTGGGGATGGTTTTCTTGGCCATCCGGCCAGAATGGGCCGAAATCCGGGCGAACGGTAGGCTTCAGAAAGGGCGGCGTTTTCCCCGCTTACAACGGAAGGGTATGGCTCGAAGCGAAATGGCAATCCGGGTGATCAAGCATTCAGACCTCCGGAAATGTCCATCATGCCTCACTTCGCGGTCGCAGCGAGGTCGAGCGGGAGGGTTCATTCAGTGGTCTCAGGCCAATCGAGAAGGATATTGTATCTGAATACCCTGCTGTCGGGGAGGGTCGGCGTTTTCTCGTTGTCGATCTTGTCGTAGACGTTCTTGGGTGGGCTGACGGTGGCATCCTTGCCGTAGATGAAGTCCTGATCCTCGACGATGCAGCGATAGGCCTTGTTCAGCGCCAAGGCACGTTCTTTCGAGGGCGTGATCAGATCATAGACGTCCTTGGCCCTGCTGAGTTTGATCCGGTCGAGTTGACCACTCTTGCCGAACCAGCGTTCGAACATTTCGTCATTGTTCCGGAACTCACTGCCGCCGCCGACGCGTGACAGGTAGGTCGCGATTTCACCGGTTGGCTCGCCCTTGCTGGGCGCGTCCGGCATGCCCTTGAGGTTGATGTAGCCCCATCCCTTGGCACCGTCGACCTTGCGCGGGAAGCTGAAGGTTTTGTCAATGGTTGCCCCGACGGAGTTGTGACAGCCCATGCAGGAGAAGTTCTCTTCGTAGGTCATGGCTCTCAGTCGGCCCCGGGAGTTCTCGATGAAGCCTTGCACGGCCCAGCCGCTCCCGTTGTCGAAGCCCTTGTCACCCAGATAGATGTAGCCGGGCAGGTTGCCGGCATCCTTCTCGAAGCTCTCCTCCTGATAGCGGCGCGCGAGTGTCGGCTTTGCGAATGCCCGGGCCTTGCGCATGTAACGCACTTCCTTCATGCGGGTCGAGACACCGATGGTGCCGTCATCACCGATGCCTACGTAGCGGACGGTGTGGAGGAACTCGGTGCCGGCCGGATAGACATGGCTATCGATGAAGTTGCCTGCTTCTGGCCCGACCCATGAATCCACTTTATTGATCTGTACGGCGGTTCCGAGCTGGCCGTCTCCATCGAGATCGGTTGCGAGGGCTTCTTCATCGATTGGTAGGCATGAAATGGATTCGAGGCCTTTGATCTTTGCTTCGAGAATGGCGAGATTGGCTTTGTGCATGTCCATGGAAGGCTTGCCATCGGCGTCCTGCCTGAAGGTCGGGCCGAGGCGGATCATGACGTCGTCGGTAGAGCCGTTTGTCGGCCAGAAGGTGCTTGGGAGGGGTTTGTAGTTGAAGGCGACCCATCCACTCCCGTCCTTTGCGAAGCCGTGTTGATCGAAGGCTCCGGCTCCGAGTTGAAGATTCTCGAGGTCCGGGATCCAGCCATCGAATTCGGTGTCTTTCAGGCGACCGGGAAGCTCGGAATAGTTATCCTGTCCGATATAGTCCAGGATTTCGTCATCGGATATTTTCGCGACACGCTCGCTCCTGTCCTCGAAAAGGTTGTTCCAGTGGTTGGTCATGCCGAGATCACTGAAGGAGTAATCACGCTGGAGGTCACCATCGGACATGACGTTCTCGCGCTCATCGATGGGATCCTGGTGGCAGATGTAGCATGGATTGTTCTTTGCTTCAGTACGGGTGTAGCATTGAGGGGGGACAACTGCCTCGGGGTTCGACAGTGTTCTCTTCGGATAGATCTTCGGTTTTTCCGGGAGGACACCGTCATGGTGCTTCAGACCCCGGATGATGTAATCTTGAACTGATTCAGTGTCTTGTTTGGCGATCGATCGCGTCGTCACCGTCTCTGCGAAGGAGGGGAGTGTGAGGCCAATCAGGAGGAGTGGGAATTTCATGGATTACTGGAAAATGGAGAAGGTGGAGACGGTTAAAGAGGCGGGCCTTGCGGCCCGCCTCTTTGCTAGGCAATCAGTGAATTCGCGGGGTTATTCACCAAATATTGGACGGGCCTTGTTGAGGTTCTTGAGGAACTTCTCGTTGTCGATGTGACTGATATCAAAAAGCCAGACCGCATCACCGAGACCATCGGGAACGTTATCGAGGTCCGTGGAGTCCGGATGCTGGACGGCGACCGCGAACTCGGTCGGAATCGCCGGGTTCCAGATCATGCCGGTCGCTTCCGAACCATCGACGCGAATGCTCATGAAGTGGTCAAGCGATTCGCCGACACCATCCGAGTCGGTGTCGCGCACCATCCAGATATCGCCACCGGTCGAACTGCCATTTGGAGCATCCTCGATCACATAGATGTTCCCGAGTGCGTCGATTGCGAGGTTGTCTGGTGAATTCAGGACTCCGGTTGTTGGTTCAAATCCAACGTTCTTCGGGCTTTCGCTGCTGATGAAGGTGCGGACGATTGCCTTGTTGAAGTGGCGGTCCTTGAATCGGCGATGGCCCATCTCGATAGAATAGACCTTGTTCTCGGATGTCGCGGTGAAGTAGATGACAGAACGACCGTTTGCGAGTCGACCAACGGCCATGTCTTCCGGACGTCCGAAAGGAGTCGCTCCGGCGTCATCGGCTGCAGGGCGGCCGCCGCGGGTGTCATTATTCTCGCGGGGATCGTTCGTAGGACCATCCCGGAAAGGATCGGTAATGCCTGGAAGCGGCACGCCGTTCTCGTCTGTCAGGGGAATCCAGGTTGCTTCGCCTTCGCGGACAACACCTTCAGCTTGCTGATTCCAGTTTGCAGACGGATCGCCACCGCTTGAGATGAAATCATTGACGGAGAGGACTTCGGTCTGGCCTCTGGTATAGTCGCCCTTAGTCTTCATGACGAATCGATAAATGGAGCCTGAGTTCCATTCATCAACATAGTAAATCATGTTGCCGTCCTTGGAGAAGTTGATGCCTTCGTGGGAGACGTTCGCGATTGACTCAAGGACACGGTGCTCGATTTCCTCGGCAGGAGCCATTGGGTTCATGATTTCAACGATTCGGCCGGTGCCTGACCACTCTTCACCGAGGAAGAGGGTGCCGTTCGGGGTGAAACGAGCCGGATCAAAGGCGCCGTAGTCGTTCGAGTAGTCACCGGTGGCACCCTTGCCGTCACCTTGGAAGATGACTTCGGTGAAATTGTCGGCGATACTGTGGCGGGAAGCTCCGGCTCCGAACGGGGTTTCGTGAGGAAGGAAGAGATATGAGCCAGTTGGGTCATAGGCGAGCATGTCGATCATCGATGAGGATCCGCCAGCATCAACCCGGACAATTGACTGAAGTGGGCTGAGAACGGTATCCTCGACTTCGCGAAGGCTGAGGGCGTTCCATTGGGCGATGCCTTCAGGAGTGACCCAGGGGCTGGCGGTCTCTTCGAGTGAGTTGGGCGACGTGACCGGGGCTGACTCGGTGAGTGGAGTGAACCAGGTTTTGGATCCTGCCTGTGCAGCGCAGACACCAAGGAGGCTGGCGGTCAAGAGGATGGAATTTCTCATGGATGTGGATTTCATGCCGATGGTAGATGATATGTTTGAGTATTGAATGGTTGTCGGTGTGACCTTCAACCATCGGCACTATTGCGATTCCCGTCACGACCTCATGGATTAGTTTGTGGCAAGATGCTCACGTAGCGATTGCGTCACCAGATATTGGAATGGCGGGTGTCAAAAGCGTTGGTGACGGAATCGTGGCGATTCCAATGGTGCACTTGCGCTGCACTCTTCGGGTCAGTAGCTTCTGGTCATGATCAATCTGGATGCCAACGCGACGACCGCTCTTTTGCCTGAAGTGCTTGAGGCGATGATGCCGTGGCTGATCGAGAATTCCTGCAATCCAAGCGCTTCCTATCGCGCGGCGAAGGAAGCAAGAAAGGCGATTGATCTCGCGCGTGAGCAGGTTGCGACCTTGATTGGATGCGATTCCGGCGAGATTGTTTTTACCGGAAGTGGAACGGAGAGTACGAACATGGCGCTGAAGTGGCTGGCGCGCCTGGTGGGGCGCAGGACGGGCCGGGTGGTGACGACGGCGATTGAGCACAGCGCCGTACTTCGGCCAATCGAGACATTCGAGCAGGTGGGTTATGCGGTGGAGCGCTGTGGAGTGGATGTGGGTGGGAGGCTGGAGTTGGACGAGTATCGTCAGGCCTGTGCGGCGGCGAAAGAGGGTGGCGGTTTTGTGTCGGTGATGTGGGCGAATAATGAGACCGGGGTGATCCAGCCGATCGCGGAGGCGTGTGGGATCGCACGGGAAAACGGTTTGGCGTTTCACACGGATTCGATCCAGGCGGTCGGGAAGATCCCGGTCGACGTGCGGGAGGTGGCGGTGGATTTTCTTTCGCTCAGCGCGCACAAGTTTCACGGGCCGAAGGGTGTGGGTGCTTTGTATGTTAGAAGTGGTTGTCGTTTTGAGCCGATGATTCGTGGTGGGGGTCAGGAAAACGATCGCCGGAGTGGGACGGAGAATGTGGCGGGGATTGTGGGTATGGGAGTGGCGGCGGAGATGGCGAAAGCCCGGCTGGATCATGACCGGGACGGTCATGCCACGGCACGCTTGAGGGATGCCTTTGAGGCGAAGGTGGTGGAGATGGTGCAGGGGGTGACGGTGAATGGGGATTTGCTTCATCGGCTGCCAGGGACGACGCATCTGTCGTTCGATCGCTGTGAGGCGGCGGGTTTATTGATTCTGCTTGATGATATGGATGTGGCCTGTTCGGCAGGATCGGCGTGCATGACGGGGAAGCAGCAGCCATCGCATGTGCAGAAGGCGATGGGCTTTTCCGATGCGAAGGCGAAGAGTAGTTTGAGATTCGGTTTCTCGACGCTGAACACGATGGAGGAGGTCGAGAAGGCGGCGGTTTGTGTGGCGAAGGCGGTGGACAAGCTGCGTCGGGTACAGGGGGGGAATACCGGGCCGGTGGTGGTGTATTCGTAAGGGTGCAAAGGGTGCAAAGGGAGCGGTGAGGTGCGGGGGGCTTTGGGGTACAGGATTCAGGGGTCAGGGGTCAGGGGTCAGTAAGACGCTGGCGCGAGGCTTCTGTCTTTTGCCTTTCTGACCCCCGAATCCTGACTCCTGCACCCCAAGGCCGGTATGAGGGAAGTGCGTGCGATGCACGGGGGTGAAGGAAGAACTTATAAAGTTCTTCTCCATGTTTTGGGGTGAGACATCCGCAGGGGGTGGTAAATTAAGGCGACTTTTGCTTTCGCTGGAGCGGGTGGTGATTCAGGTTTGTGGGTAATGGAGCGACGTGTGTTTCTGGGTTGGAGTGAGCCGCTGTTAGATCGGGTGGTGGAGTGGTTGTGGAACCGTCGAAGTGAGCTTCCGCACCTGATGGTAGTGGTGCCGACGGCGCAGAGCGGTCGCCGCTTGCGTGAGGCGCTGGCGGAGAAGGGGGCTTGTCTGGCACCGAAAGTCATCACGCCCGGTCGTTTGCTGATTCCGGAGGGGTCGGTGGGACGGCCTGTGGAGGTGGCGGCTTGGGTAGAGGCGCTGGAAGGCGTGGAGGACTGGACCGGGTATGAGGCCATTTTCCAGGAATCACCAGCGGACGGGGAGGCTCCGGGCTGGGCGCTTTCGTTGGCGCGGTCGATGGTGGATTTGGAGCGTTCTTTGAGAGAGAACACGCTGTCGATCGGAGTGGCGGCGAAGTGGATGGGGGAATCGATCGAGGCGGATCGATGGGCGGCGCTGGCGGAGTTGGCGAAGCGTCGGGATGAGGTGCTGCGTGAATGGGGTGTGGTGGGTGAGAACCGCCTGTTGGCGGAGGCACCGAAGCTTGAGGGAAGGATTGTTTTCGCGGGCGTGTGGGATTTCCCTGAGTCGCTGGTGCGGCGGATGGAGGAGGCGGCGGTGACTTGTTTGGTGGCGGCACCGGAGGAAGAGGCGGCGAACTTTGATGAATGGGGTCGGCCGGATCAGGAGGCTTGGGAGAAACGGGATTTGCCGTGGCCGAAGACGGGCGGTGTGGAGTTGACGGCGCACGCGAGGCATCAGGCGCAGCGGGCGGTCGAGTTGGTTGCGAGGGAGGGGACAGGGTCGGATGAATTGTCGCTGGGCAGTGCGGATGAAGAGACGACCGGTGAATTGGTTCGGGCGTTTCATGCGGCGGGCTGGAGGGTGCACAATCCGGGTGCGGTTAGTGGTGCGGGAGCGCGAGCTTGGTTCAAGGCATGGCGGCGCTTTTTGCAGAAGCCTGAGGCGGCAGAGGTGATGGATTTGTTGGCCTATTCGTCGACCTCGGCGCTGGTTGGCGGAAAGCGGGCGCAGCGGGTGAGTGCACTGTCGAAACTGAGGGATGAGTGGTTGGTGAGGGATGGTGATGATGTGGCGCGGGTGGGGGCGATGGATAAGCGGAGCGAGAAGAATGCACTGCTGGCGGGGGAGACGATGGAGCGTTTGCTTAAGTGGCGGGGTGGATTCATGCGTCAGCCGTTTTTGGAGGCAATGGAGATTTTGTTAGAGCGGGTTGATGGCGATCGAGAGTGGACGGGTTTGCGGGATGCTCTGGATGATCTGAGTGGCGTTGTGGATCGGAGTCGGCGGCCGTCGACATTCTGGTTGGACTTGGTTTTGGCGGAGCTCAGCGGGGCGACCGCGGAGGTGCCGGAGGGTCGGGTGGCGGATGTGCAGGGGTGGCTTGAGCTTTTGCATGCCGATGGACGGCATTTGGTGCTCTGCGGATTGAATGAGGGGCGTGTGCCGTCGCCAGCCGGGGCGAATCCGTGGTTGCCGGAGAGTGTGCGGAAGCAGCTTGGTTTGGGGACGGAAGCGCAGCGCGGGGCGCGTGATGCTTTTGTGCTGCGTGCGGTGATTGAGGCGCGCCAAACGGCGGGGAGGGTGGACCTTTTGTTGGCAAAGTCGGGTGGTGACGGAGATGCCTTGTTGCCGTCGCGATTGTTGCTGGCGGCGAAGGGGGAGGAATTGGCGAAGCGGGTGAAGCAGTTGTTTGCGGGGGTCGAGCCGCCGGATGCGGGGGTCGCTTTTGAGCTTGATTGGAAGTGGCGCCCGGAGAAACGCGAGGTGCGGGTGAAGGAGGGGAAGCGGAGTCTGTCGGTCTCGGCCTTCAAGGATTACTTGGCCTGCCCGTTCCGTTTTTACCTGAAGCATGGAATGAACATGCGTGCGCCGGAACCGGAGCGGGTGGAGTGGAATGCGCGCGACTTTGGAAATGTGGCGCATGAGATTTTGGAGACCTGGGGGAATGACCCGGAGGCGAAGAACTTCAACAAGGTGGAAGCCCTGCGTGAGTATTTTGAGATGCAGGTGGAGGCGCAGTTGGTGCTGCGCTTTGGTAAGCGGGTGCCATTGGCGGCGCGGATGCAGGGGGAGAGTTTGAAACAGCGGCTGGGGTGGTTTTCTGCGTGGCAGGCGGTTCAGCATGTCGAGGGGTGGCGGGTGAAGTCGGTGGAGGAGAAGTTTGAGTTCGAGATGGCTGGTGTGACGGTGAGAGGCACGGTCGATCGGATTGATGAACACGATGGCGAGATTCGTGTGCTGGATTACAAGACTTTCGCGAGACTGAGTGGCAAGGAAGTGCGTCCGTCGCACATGACCAGGGTGACGGCGGCGACGAGGATCCCGGCGCATCTTGAGGGAGTGGAGGAAACACGGGTGACGACGGTTTCAGGTCGCTCGAGGAATCCGAGTGAGCACTTGTGGAGAGACTTACAGGTTCCGCTGTATGCGGTGGCGCTCGGGGAAGTGAGTGCGATGGGCTATTACGTGTTGGGCGCGAGTGAAGGAGAGTGTGATGCGAGTTGGTGGGGACCGTTTGATGAGGATCAGCGCGAGTCGGCGAAGGCCTGCGCGGGGTGGGTGTTGGAGCAGGTGAAGGCGGGGTATTTCTGGCCGCCGGCTGAGCGGACGAAGTATGATGATTTTGAAGCGTTGGCGGTGGGCCGTCGCTTGGAGGATTTGGTGGTGAACCCGAAGCAGTGGAGCGATGCAACCGTTTGATATTCTTGAACCGAACATGATGATCCGTGCTTCGGCCGGGTCGGGAAAGACGTATCAACTGAGCAATCGGGTGATCGGATTGGTGGGACGACTCGGTGTCGATCCGGAGCGGATTGTCGCGCTGACCTTTACGCGAAAAGCTGCTGGTGAGTTTGCGGATGCGGTGCTGGAGAAGTTGGCAAAGGCGGCAATGGATCCGAAAGAGCGGAAGAGGATCGAGGATTCGCTTGGCGGGAGCTTTGATCCACTGAAGGTGCTGGAGCAGGTGGTTCAGGCCTTGCCTAGACTGGCACTGGGGACGATGGATAGCTTCTTCACCCGGGTGGTGAGAGGTTTTCAGTATGAACTGGGAATCACTGGCGGGGGCTTTGAGTTGTTAGAAGGTCCGAAGCGGCGGGCGAAGCTCGATGAGTTGCTTGGGGAACTGGTGGGGAATGACTTGTGGGACGAGAATGCCGAGGAGTTTTTGGCGGCATTTCGGCGGGCGACGATGGGGCGTGAGCAGAAGGCGGTCGTGGATCTGTTGCTGGACTTTTTCGATGGCTGGCAAGACAAGTGGCGGGAGCGGGGTCCATTGCTGTTGGATGGGCTTGACCGGGCCTTTGGGGGGCTGCCGGCGGTGGAGGAGTGGGAAAGTCAGAAGACGAAGCTGGCGGCGGGATTGAGGGCGGCGACGAGGGGAATCGAGTGGACCCGCAAAGGCCAGGATGTCGCGATGGAGAAAGCGGTGACGGCTTTCGAAATGCACAGCATTGGGAGTGGTTCACTTGGTGGTGCGACGGGGTTTCTCAAGGGGATGCTGGAGTGGGATCGGATTGAGAGGCTTGAGCTCAAGTATTACAAGGAGGTCGCGCCGGGGCCGATGTTTGAAGATCACTTGAAGGATCTGATGGAATTGCTGGTGGGTTGCGAGCTGTCAGCGGCGGTCGAGCGCACGCGGGCGGTGCTGAGATTGGTGGGGGACTTTGATGCGATTTGTGAACGTCAGTTGAGGCGGCGAGGCTTGTTGGGGTTTGACGATGTGAAGGTGCTGATGGGCAAATGGCTGACAAGCGAGTCGGACCGCCTACGTCGTGAGGCGGTGGATTTCCGCTTGGATGCGCGCTACGACCATTGGCTGCTGGATGAGTTTCAGGATACCAGCCGATCGCAGTGGAATGGCTTGTTTCCGTGGATCGAAGAGGCGGCGAGCGATGATGAATCGACGATGTTTGTCGTCGGTGATGCCAAGCAGGCGATTTACGGATGGCGTGGCGGGGATGTGAAGTTGTTCGATACGGTGCGTGATCATTTTCGTCTCGATCCCGAGGCGATGCCGGTATCGCGTCGTTCGTGTGAAGCGGTGTTGGATTTGGTGAACCGAGTGAGCGGGGATAAGGCGGGGATTTGCGAGCTTTTCGGCGAAGCGATTGCGGTTCGTTGGGCGAGTGGCTGGGAGCGACATGAGTCTCACGACAAGAATCTGAGTGGCTACGTGCGGGTGGAAGTGGTGGAAGGGAGTGAAGGTGAGGCGCGTCAGGATCGCGTGGTGGAGATTCTTCAGGAGATAGGTGTTGGGAGACTGGAGATGAGTTGTGGCGTACTGGTGAGGACGAATCGACAAGTCGTCGAGCTTGCGGATCGGCTTCGCGAGGCGGGTTTTCAGGTGATCGAAGAAGGACGGCGACGACCGACGGAAGATCATGCGGTCGGGGTGGCGTTGAGGTCACTGGTGGCGTGGTTGGCGGATCCGGCGAATGGTTTTGAGAGAGGTGTGGTGGAAATGTCGCCGCTTGTGGGAGTGCTTGAGGAAAGATTCGGCGAGTACTGGCAGTCGCGCTGGGAGGGGCTTCTTACTGAAGTTGAGGAGGTCGGTTATGGAGGGATGCTGGAGGGAATTTTAGCACCGCTAAGGGAGAGTGTTTCTGAGTTTGGTCTGGGGCGGGCGATGGATGTCATTCGCGCGCTGGAGGCTTTTGATGCCGAGGGTGGTGGGGGGCCGCGCGAGGCCCTGCAGGCGATTGAGAAATTGGAGGTCGCGCAGGAACCGGGCTCGGCTGCGGTGCAGGTGATGACGATGCACAAGGCGAAGGGGCTGGGTTTTGATGTCGTGGTGCTTCCTGAAATGAGCGACGAGCAGGTACCCAATGCGGGGAAGTTTTCGATTGCCGAAGGGCCGGACTGGTTGCTTCAACCGCCGGCCCAATGGGTGCGTCAGCAGCGGCCGGAGCTGCGCGAAGCTGAAGCGCGCTGGGGTGAAGCGCAGCAGTATGAGGCGATGTGTTTGCTTTACGTGGCACTGACACGTGCCAAGCGCGGCCTCTATGTTCTTTTGCCGCAGGTTTCCTCGTCGAGAAAGGAGCCGAATTGGTCGTCACCTGCCGAGTTGATCCGTGCGGCCTGCGGAAGTGATGGTCGCGAGGCTGGAGTGATCGATGAAGTGGGTGATCAGGGCTGGTTGCAGGGGGTCAAGGCACGGGAAGTAAGGACCACAGAGAACACCCCGCTGCTGGCGAAAGCGAAGCCACTGCGGGCGCGGATTACGCCGAGTGGTGAAAAGAAGGAGAGTGGAGTGAGAATTGCTCTTTCACCAAGCGGGATGAAGTTCGGCCGCGAAGTTCACGCGGTATTCGAGTCGGTCGGCTGGATCGATGAGGAGAAGCCAACGCAACTGGAAAGTGAAGCTGGTGCGATGGTGAAGGCCTTGTTGGCGAAGCCCGAGGTTCGGGAATACTTTGAGCGGCGAGGACGGAAGGCCAGCTTGTACTGCGAACAGCAGGTGGAAGCGATCCTCGACGGCAAGTGGATGAGTGGGGTGATCGACCGATTGCACGTCTTTGACGATGGCAAGGCGGTCGAGATCATCGATTTTAAAACCGACTCAGTGAAGACCGCTGCGGAATTGGTCGAGCGCTACAACCGGCAGATGGAATCCTACCGGCAAGTGATGTCGAAGGTCTATCCGGGAGCGGAAGTGAGGTGTTTGCTGGTGTCGACGAAGTTGGGGCGGGTTGTCGACAACCTTTAAGCTCTGTTGTTAGATTTCTCAGGGCGTGTTCACCGTTTGGAAGAAAGGCCTACTCCGGATTTCTTCCTGTGGATTGAATCAAACCTGAAACACGTGCGTTGAAATCGTCGGCAGCAGCCAGTTCATCCAAGGCAAGGTGCATCCGGTAGCGCCAGTAGTAGGGCATGATGGCCGGGACGTTGATGCGTTCTGAATCCGGGTCCGGATGGCGAAGGTTTTCATCGATGGCCAGCAAGTCTTGCAGCGGAAAGACCGCCCACATGGCCGGGGACTCGAGATGCTGTTTGAGGATCCGGGTGGCGAGATCGCCGGACAATTGATACGCGGGAAACGATTCCCCGAGCATCTGCCGGGCGAAGGCCGCCGTGGTCTCGGGATCTTCTTTCCACCAGGAGCGCAGAGTTGGCATGTCGTGGGTGGATGGGCTGACGACACTCATGTAGGGAGCATGCCGGGGGGCGAAGAACTGGATATCGGAGCGTTTCGGCATCCGCTGGATTTCCAAGGAGAGGATTCCCAACTCATTGAGCACGCCGGGCACGCAGGCCGGCACCATGCCGAGGTCCTCGCCGCATAGGAGCATTGAGCTGGCCTGACGCATCACTGGGAGTTTTTCGTAACCTTGCGCCTGCCAGAAATCCTCCTGCCGGCGGAAGAAGTAGTCGACATAGAGCTCATCGACACGCCAGCGGGTATCCGAATGAAGCTCTTGGAATGAGCGCGTCGACTGCAGCGAGCAACGAGGGTGGAACAGCGTGCCTGCCGAACCCGGGACTTCGAAAAACAAGACGTCGCTCGCGCAGTCGAGCAAGCCCTGCCTCAGTTGCTTCATCCGCGTCGCGACATCCGGGTCGGAGAGGTCCCATTCATTGAAGTGATCAACGATGGCACGCTGGGTGGAGACGAATTTCCTGAGCTGATAGATTCCTCCACCGCAGTCGTCGAGATAGGTCTTTTTCGCCTCGTCTGTCGTTTCGCCAAACCTTTCCCGCAAAAAATGTTCACGGATGTATGGCTTGCAGAAACGTTGATCGTCAAAACCGATGCCACGTTGATGGAACTCATCCACATGAATCGGCATGGCGGGATCGAACCACCCCATGATGCCCTCTACCTGATCGAGCGGGACCTGCCAGATCCGGAAGAAGCCGAGGATGTGATCAATCCGGTAAGCATCGAAGTAGCGGCTGAGTTTGGCAAATCGTGAACGCCACCAGGCGTAGCCGTCCTCGCGCATGACTTCCCAGTTATAAGTCGGGAAGCCCCAGTTTTGGCCTTTCACCGCGAAGGCATCCGGCGGCGCTCCCGCTTGCGCGGCCATCTTGAACAAATGCGGCGCGGACCACGCGTCCACGGATTGGCGGTCGATGCCGATGGGCAGGTCTCCTTTCAGCGCGAGTCCTTTTTGATGAAGGTGCTCAACGGCGTCGGACAACTGTCGGTCCAGTTCGTACTGCAACCAAACATGATAGGATACTTCTGACCAATCCTCATGCGATGAATCCGCCATGGCCTCCACCCGCTCTGCGTCGAAAACGGCCGAGTCCTCCCACTGGCTGAAATCCGCCGTGCCGAACTCGTCGCGCTTCAGGCAAAACACCGCGTAGGGCAGCACCCAGTCGCGGTTTTCCTCGAAAAATTCCCTGAACTCGTTGGAGCCTGTGATCTTCGTCCCGTGTTTCTCGAAAATCGCACGGGTGAGGGAGACCTTGATTTTCATCACCGCTTCGTAGTCGACCTGGGCCGCTGCGTTCAGTTGTTTGCGGGTGGCACTCAGTTGTTTGTTGAATGCCGCCGGCATGGCATATCCGAGATCGTCGATTCGCAGGTAGATCGGGTGCAGGGCGAACACACTGATTGCCGAATACGGGTAGGAGTCCGTCCAATCATGCGATGACGTGGTGTCATTGATCGGCAAGATCTGGATCAGCTGGAGGCCGATCTTCCGCGCCCAATCCGCCAGTGGTTTCAGGTCCGCAAACTCCCCGACTCCGAGGCTTGAATCGCTCCGCAGGGAAAACACCGGGATCGCAAGACCAGTTGCACGATAGAGTTCGTCCTGATGCCGCTGATAGGACTCGTCGCGGATCTCGGTCCACTGGCGATCAGAGATTTCGCGATGGCCAAGCTGACGGTTTTCGCCCTGTTCCAAACTGACCGCGCAATCCTTCCTCGGATCATACAAGCCGTATTTGTATTCGATCCGCCAATCCGTCGGAAGATAGAGACAGGCCTGCCAGACATTGGCGGCGACCTCACAGAGTGGCACCGCGTGACGCCACTCCCAGTTTCCAAGTTCGATGACCCCGCCGATCACACAGGGCACGAGGCCTTCCGGGACGGCGGCCATCCGGAGTTGGATTCGGTGATTGGCCCCTTTGGGCATCATGGGTTTCGAAAAGCTTCCGCGATCCGGCAGCACCGCCCGGAAGGCTTTTGTCTCAAAGGCGTAGTCGACCGTTCCTGCCGAACACCAGGTATCCTTCAGGCACAAGGCATCGTGGGAGGATGAATCCGCCAACACCATCCGCGGACCGCCCCACTCGTCGAGATGCATCCCGTTTCCCTCTTCCCGGAGTTGGTAGGAATACTCGAGCTCCAGCGGTCCTGGGAAATCCAACTCGAGGAATGCTTCCCATTGATGGTCGTTCACCCAGCGGAGCGGCAGAACCTGTTCGAAGCGGCCGGCGCTTCCGTCCTGGATCTTGGCGAGTTTCAGCCACAGCGACTGGCCGGGCACGGTGTGGTAATTCAGACGGAAAAGGATCTTCATGGGTTCTCAGCAGCACGGAGGCGTTAAGCTAATGTCGCCATTTCGCGGGGAGTTGGAGGAAAAATTCAGCAATATCGGGCGATTCCCTTGAAGTTGCTGACTTTCGTCCGCCTGGAGGGCGGTCCTGAGCGTCGTCTTGAGGTAGCGCATGGCGGGCGGATTGTCTTTGGTTGGAGCGACTTGAAGTCGACTCAATGATGGTGTTAGTCCGATGGGAGATTGGAGTGAGTGCCTCATTCAATCAATATCAACGAAATATTTTTCCCCTTTTGAATCTCCATTTGAGATTTCGAAAAGCGGTGGCCTGCAAAGAAGAAGTCACGGACTGGTTGCTGGATGATCTGCGGAACCTGCTCCAGCGCCAGGGAATCAGGTCTGGCTGCGAGGTGCGTGCGGGATTCAAATCGGATCGCAGACTGATGGGAAGATCTCAATGCATTCGGGAAATGGAACCGTCACCCTAGTGATGGCCTTTCTGCCAATGTTCAGGTCTCGAGATCCATTTTAAGCGGTGAGGACTTCGGAGTTGGCTCCTTCCGGGGACAACGATTGCAAGTGATTATCGATGGCTATTGGCTAAATGGTGTGGTTATCCGCTTGAATACCCACGGCGAAAAGGAGATGTCAGAGGATGGCGGGTTTTTGGTAATGATTGGCTGGATACTGGTCAGGAGTTGATCAATTGAAAACGCTATGAGGTGGCATTTCGCCGGCAAATGATCTGAAAAGTCTCTCCAGTGGACGTGGGAATGTGCTGCAATTGTTGATGAAGCGCAGGGGGGGCTGGCAAAATCTAGGGGTGCGTTCTATTTGGCTTAATAGAAGTGGTGTCAGCTTGACCTTTATACGGGGGTTTCGTAGCTTCCTGTTTTCGGAATCATATGATAAAGATTAGATTTCTAGCAGCCTTACTCAGTATTGTAGGCTCATTGGCTGATGGCCAAATCAGTTCATCTGTTATGTACGTGACACGAAGTGAGCAGTGCCCCGGGGTCGAGTCGTTGAGTGTGAGGATATCCGTTTCAATGTCGGTGGATTCATTGACATTTGGGGAGAAAAGTTATTCGGTTTTTGCAACCCCGAGTGGAAAGACTGTTCCAGGGTCTGTGGGTACTCCTAGGCGGGGCAACATAAGTATTGCGGCGACGGTTGAAATTCCCGACCTTGATGCATTGGCGGGTTCTTGGTCGATCGTGATCAATGGGGGACAGGAGGATCACGAGAATTTGACTTACCACGTTCCACCTATTAGCACTGAATACTTTGCTGCCTACCCTCCCTTTCCGGAATTTGGAGGTTTGGACGGTTCTGAAGTCGTCCTGCGTCATACTTCGAACAGTAGCTCCGCTGGATCCTCAAGCGAAGGGCTGCTTTCTACACCACCCGAGACAGGGAAGTTTGTGTATACTTTTCCTGTAGGCGGTCCCTACTACGTTTACTCCAGTCAAAATAGCGATTTGCCAAACGTTCAGATCAAGGATTCAAAGGATCGTGATCTGGGCTTTGTGAGATTCGGTGAGATCCGTTCAGAGAGGCGGGTCAATTTCTTCGTTGATCCTTCTCCGATCCAGTTTGGAGCGACGGCTGAAATCCAAGAGGGTTCGGTGGAAGTATTATTGAAAGGTACTGAGCCGGGGAGGACCTACCGAATTTTGAGTTCAGAGGATCTTGGAATTTGGGAAAACGTCTACTCGTTTGAGGCCCGTGCAAATGCGCACCTCTTCCGGATGCCTATCGAAGGTGACAAGAAATTTGTTGTTTTCGAGGAGGTCGAGTTAGCTCCGGATAGGGACCTTGCCAGGCCATTCGGGCAGTGATTGATTCCAAGTGCTAACCGGCCAGTGAAATTGAAAAGGGTGTAATCCGAGCACTTGGCAGCAAGCTGTTGCCGTGGATTTGGCTTCTTTGCTAGGGTGGCAACCTGCTACGGCGCAGAGCTAGTGACCTGTACGGGCTGGGGTGAATAGCCGCTTGTCGCCATGTCTTACAGGAGGTCCGTTGAAAGAGTAGATTCGCAATTGAGCTGTAACCTTTTTTCCTTCCGATTGAAGCTCCAAAAGTATGAGTAATTTCCCAAAAACATTCTCCCACATTGGAATCTCTGTTCCGGATCTCGAGAAGCCGGCGGAGTTCGAGTATTGGAAGAGCGGAACGTTCCACTTTTGTGTTCAGGATCCGAACATCGAGGACCTGGTTGAGTAAATCGGGGCGAACGGCGGTAAACAATGGATACCGATCCGGGAGTACTATCCGAGCGAGAAGCCGTTCAAGATGGTTTATGCGGAGGATCCGTTCGGCCTGGTCTTTGAAATCTATACTCACAGCTATGAGCTGACGTATTCGGCGGGGGCTTATTGATTTCGGTAAATACTGTGAGTTGGGAATGTTGGCCCGGTAGTCGGGGTTGCCCAAGGACAGGAATGTCCCTGGTCCATTGGGTAGAGTCACGTCGCGGGTTGCCAGGTGGGTAGGGCATGTGGCAGGGTCATGCGTCGCGGCTTGAGTCTGGCCGCCGAAAAACCACAAATCATGATGCGCACGCCATTCCTGACCCTTTTTGCCCTGCTTTTGTTTGGTCCGTTCGCATTTGGAGCCGAGAAAGGGATGTTGCCGGTTCCCGAACGGAGTGAGGTTTACAAGACGATCGGTGATACGAAACTGAAGCTGCACGTGTTCAGTCCTCCGGGGTGGAAGGCATCGGACAAGCGTCCGGCAATCGTGTTCTTTTTCGGAGGTGGCTGGAATGGGGGGCAAGCGAGTCAGTTTTTTCCGCAATGCGACTATCTGGCGACGAGAGGCATGGTGGCGATGTCGGCCGAGTACCGCGTGAAGAGCCGCAACGGTACGACGCCGAAGGAGTGCGTGAAGGACGGAAAGTCGGCGCTGCGGTGGATCCGCAAGCATGCAGGCAGTCTCGGGATCGATCCGCAGCGGGTGGCCGCGGGAGGTGGTTCAGCCGGTGGTCATGTGGCGGCGGCGATGGGAAACGTGGATGACTTTGAGGAGGAGGGTGAGGATCTTGCGGTGAGTTCCCGGCCTGATGCGCTTGCGCTGTTCAACCCGGTTTTTGACAACGGTCCGGAGGGTTATGGCCATGATCGGGTGAAGGACTACTGGGAGGCCATTTCGCCGATGCACCAGATCGACTCGAAGAGCCCGCCAACGATCGTGTTTCTCGGGACCGAGGATCATTTGATTCCGGTCGCCACGGCGGAGCGATACAAGGCCCGGATGGAGGCTGCCGGTCGGAGGTGCGAGCTTCGTCTCTACAAGGATCAGCCGCATGGTTTCTTCAATCGGGAGAAGGCCGACGGGAAGTACTTCGAGAAAACCCTGAGGGAACTGGATGACTTTCTGGTGTCGCTGGGTTTTCTCGAAAAGGAGCAGTAGAAGATCGGCTGGTGTTTTTACGATTCGTCATTCTGTTCGGCTGCCTACTAGGGTGCTCGTGTTTCTCCCGCTCGCAGATTGGGCAGGCGTCGGGTGGGGATCAGGAGCTGTCTGCCGACCGGGAAGTGGTGTACAAGCGGGTTGGTGTCACCGACTTGAAACTTCACGTGTTTTGGCCGGCCGGTTGGAGGTCGGGTGACGGTCGGCCGGCGATCGTGTTTTTTCATGGTGGGGCCTGGAGTGGCGGCACCCCGACCCAATTCTATCCGCACTGCAGGTATCTTGCGTCGCGCGGGATGGTGGCGATGAGCGCCGAGTATCGGGTGAAGGTCCGCGACGGGACGACGCCGAAGGAAAGTGTGATGGACGGGAAGTCGGCGGTGCGATGGATTCGCGAGCATGCAAACGATTTGGGCGTGGATCCGAAGCGGGTGGCGGCGGGTGGAGGATCGGCCGGCGGACAGGTGGCGGCTGCGGCCGGGAACCTGAGTGGTTTCGATGAGGCGGGTGAGCGTCTCGGTGTCAGTTCGCGGCCGGATGCTTTGGTGCTCTTCAACCCGGTGGTCGACAATGGTCCCGAGGGCTTTGGCTACGAGCGGGTGAGCGACTACTGGCAGGAGTTTTCGCCGCTGCACAACCTGAGTGAGAAGAGTCCTCCGACCATCCTGTTCCTGGGGACTCGCGACAAGTTGATCCCGGTGGCGACCGGGAAGGAATATAAGCGGAGAATGGAATCTTTCGGGAGGAGGTGTGATCTGCATCTCTACGTCGGACGCAAGCATGGATTCTTCAATGTGAAGAACAGGCGGAACTACGGGCAGACGGTGGAGCAGATGGATGCGTTTTTGGTGTCACTCGGTTTTTTGAAGCCACAAGAAGAGTAGCTCCTTGAGAGGGCACAAGAAAGCCGGGGCCTGTTAGAGGCACCGGCTTTTTGTAATTGGCAAATGAATCCTCAGGCCTCCAGTCGCATGGCGGAGTATTCGCCGTCCTTGCGACGGTAGAGGATGGTCAGGCAATCGCGACGCGCGCTCTTGTAGAGGACGAACGGACGATCGGTGAGTTCGAGTTCCATGACGGCATCCTCCTTGTACATGGTACGGATGCGGTAGTTGTCGGTGTGCACGATGAAGGGCTCGGGATCGACTTCGGATTCTTCGGGGTGATCGAGGGCGGTTTCATCGTAGTAGCTTTCGTCGATGTAGCGGATCGACTCGTTGCGATGGGGACGACGCTTCTTCAGGAGACGTGTCTTCTGCTTGCGCATGCGACGGGCGATCTTGTCGATGGTCTCGTCGATGGCGGCATACATGTCCGGTCCTTCGGTGTGGGCTTCAATAACGATATGGTTGGCACAAAAGAGAATGATCTCCGCGATGTGTCGGTTTTTTTGGACGTCGAGAATGGCTTTGGCTTCGATGATGCGCGGGTAGTCGAGGTGGAGTCCTTCGATCTTCTTGTGGGCGTATTCGCGCAGCGAGGTGGTCACCGTTTCGTGACGGACCGTCACCGTGATGGGCAGGTTCACATTTTCAGTTTGCATCGTGTTGTTGCTTTTTGGTTTGGGTGTAATGGATGGCGGTTTTATCCGTCCTTATCCACTTAGCAGACTGGACCAGAATCGGCGAAAGCGCCATGCCGTTCTTGGAGAAAATGTGGCATCGCTTGATTTTTGGGGCTTGCAGGGTGGGGAGGGTGGCAAACTCGCTAATTGGAGGGACTTGCGGGGCAGGAAATTCGGGTTCTGTAGATGAAATCGAATGTCCGGAGAGGCCCCAGGGGCCATGGGAGTTGGAAGTCTATTGGCGGCCGGTTGGTCACTGTCTTGGCAGCGGCTGGATGGTTCTTGGGTTAGCGGTGTCGGGGACTGAGCGCCAGCGAACAAGAATGCGTGCTGGCGCGTGAAACGCCCGACCGGTGGCGGCTTATGACCACGCCGTAATGAGGAGCCCCGAATTTGTCGTGGCGGCGCCTAGTGGAATCAGAGGTGCGGAGTCCGATCCGGTAGACCGGAGGCTTCCATGCCGGGGTCCTGGCTCAGCTCCCTTCTACTGCTTTTGCTGTAGTAAATGGCAAACTGATGTTTGACGGATCCTTATGTCCGTTGGGATGAAGCAGAGTGAGGTCTTTCGGGTCGTCACGGCTGAACCAGTGTTGATGTCGTCCTGGAGCCATGCGAGCAGGTGTGGAGGGAAGTATTATCGCCTGCGGCGGGTTAAGCCGATCACAGTTCCTGCAAGTGAGAGGAGAAGAAAGGAGGGTTCCGGGACCGGGGTATAGATGAACTCAAGAGTGACATCTGATTCTTCCAATTGGTAAGACAGCTCAGCTTCGGCCGAGTTGAGATTGTCAGTGATCCAGATGTCATCGAGTGGAACCAATAAACCGAATGTGAGCTCTTGGACGGTGCCTACACCGACGAAGTCGGCGGAATTGAACTCATCGACACCTGGGAAGATTGATCCTTGGGCAGTGGGATTACCGAAGCTGTCGCCGGTGCTGGCGCTGGTGTTGCCTGTATCCCCGGTGAAATTCAACCCGATGGAATCGAAGGTTGTATCTGTCGCTACACTGACGAGGCGGTTGGAGCCTGTTGGCGTATAGAACACTCCGGCTTCAATTGCGCTTTGGAGCGAGAAATCGATCGAAAAAGGATTGCCCGGATCAATGATTTGAGAGTCCGGATCGTTGATTTGAAGGCCTAGATTCCAACTTGCTTGAATGTTGAGGCTGACTCTGACTTCAGTGAGAGTTCCCAGTGCGGGGTCAAATTTGTTGAATCCGGAAAGGGAGATCGAGTCGAGATATCCTGTCCCGGATTCACCGGAGTTTGATGAATCATAAAAATTTCCGCCAAAGACAGTGTTAAACCCAATGGTTTGGGAAGTGGTCGCTCCTTGAGCATTGTGGCTCAGCGGAACTGCTACCAAAATGGCGGAGTATAGAACGACTTTCCTATTCATCGCCTTCCATTACTGCTCGTGGTGATTCTTGGCAAGAGGATGTTCACGGTTTGAGAAAAGAAGTTCAAGCCCAAGGCACCTGCATTCTGTGGTGATGATCGTGGAATCACCGAAGATAGAAGGTGCCGACACCCTGCGGGCAGGTGGTTGGAGTAGGGAGGGTCTGCGCGCCCTAGGGGTCGACGGAGGATTCGCCCCTGATCTTGAGATCAGCCGTGAACGCTTGGGACGGGCGGGACAGCGTCCCGCGCTTCGATGGCGTGGGACTCTTCGAATTGGAAGGCGGAGGTGCTGGCTTGGGACTTGTGGATAGTGGGGGCGGGTATTATGTCCGCTGCGGCATGGGAGGGGGACTGCCAGATTGGAATTATCCGGAGGAGCTTCCGGTGGTGGCGCGGCGTGAGGACATCGTGGAGGCGATCCGTGATCATCAGGTGGTGGTGGTGGTGAGTGAGACGGGTTCGGGGAAGACGACGCAGTTGCCGAAGATGGTGGCGGAGGCCTTGGTGGGCAGTGGGGTGAAGGGGATCATCGGGTGCACGCAGCCACGGCGGATCGCGGCGGCGAGCGTGGCGGAGCGGGTGGCGGAGGAATTGAAGGTGCCGCTGGGGGGATTCGTGGGGTATCAGGTCAGGTTCGAGGACCGGACGACCAAGGAGACGCGGGTGAAATTCATGACGGATGGGATTCTGCTGGCGGAGACGCAGGGGGATCCGGATTTGCACGGGTATGCGGCGTTGATTCTGGATGAGGCGCATGAGCGGTCGCTGAACATTGATTTTCTGCTGGGGTATTTGAAGCGGCTGCTGGAGAAGCGGAAGGATCTGAAGGTGGTGATTTCTTCGGCGACGCTGGATGCGGGGGCGTTTGCGAGGTTTTTCGGAAACGGTGGGGATCATGACCGGGACGGTCATGCCACGGGTGTTCCGATGATTGAGGCGGAGGGGCGGACTTTTCCAGTGGAGGAGGTGTTCATGCCGGGGCGGGAGGATGAGGACGTGGTGGATGGGGTGTTGCGGGCCACGGATTGGCTGGGCGATGTGGGCGAGCAGGGGGATGTACTGGTTTTCCTGCCGGGTGAGCGGGAGATCCGCGAGTGTGCGGAAGCGCTGGAGGGGCGGCGCTATCGGAATACCGAGGTGCTGCCGCTTTTCGCCAGACTGGGGCTGGGGGATCAGCAGCGGGTGTTTCATCCCGGGCCGCAGCGGCGGATCGTGCTGGCGACGAATGTGGCGGAGACTTCGTTGACGATTCCAAGGATCGTCTGCGTGGTGGACTCGGGCTTGGCGCGGGTGAGCCGCTGGAGTCCGGGGCGTGGGGTGCAGCGCCTGCAGATTGAGGGGGTGTCGCAGGCGAGTGCGCGTCAGCGGAAAGGGCGATGCGGACGTGTCCGGGAGGGCGTGTGTGTGCGGCTCTATTCGGAGGAGGAACTGGAGGATCGGGCGGAATTTACGGATCCGGAGATTCGGCGAAGTTCCTTGGCAGGGGTGATTCTGCGGATGAAGTCGCTGGGACTGCCCGACATCGAGGAGTTTCCCTTTCTCGATCCACCGGCTCCGAAAGCGATCTCCGAGGGTTATCGTACTTTGCGGGAGGTTGGGGCCTTGGATCGGGATCGGAGTCTTACCGAGAGAGGTTGGTCGATGTCGCGGATGCCTGTCGATCCGCGACTGGCACGGATGTTGATGGAAGCGAATGAGGAAGGCGTGCTCGCCGCGGTGCTGCCGGTGGTGGCGGGGCTGGAGTCGAATGACCCGAAGGAACGTCCGGCCGAGAAGGCGAAGGAGGCGGACAAGGCGCATGAGAAGTGGCGCCATGAGGACAGCGATTTTCTCGGGATGCTGGGTATGTGGACGGACTTGCAGGAGTTCCGGAAGGGGAAGAAGTGGCAGGGGAACAAGCTACGCAAGTTCTGTAAGTTGAGGTTTTTGAACTACCGTCGGGTGACGGAGTGGGCGAATGTGCACGATGAGTTGCGGGATTTGTTGAAGCGGGAGTTGAAGTGGGATGTGGGGGGTATTGCTGCGGTGGATTCGGCGTCATTTCACCGCGCGCTTTTGGCGGGGGCTCCGAGACAGTTTGGTTTGTGGGATCGCGAGTCGAAGAGCTATCGAAGTGCGAGTGGTGGGTTCTTTGCCGTCTTTCCGGGCTCGGGATTGTTCGGCGGCAAGCGGAGCGACTGGGTGATGGGGATGGAGCTGGTGGAGACGACGCGTTTGTGGGCGCGGCGGGTGGCGAAGATCGATCCGGCCTGGGTCGAGCAGGTGGCGCCGCATCTTTGTCGCAGCCGCTACAGCGACGGGCACTGGGATGAGAACCAGGGCGCGGTCTATGCGAAGGAGACGGTGATTTGTGGCGGATTGCCGATCATCGCCGGAAGGAATGTCCATTTCGGACGGATCGATCCGGTGGCGGCGCGGAAGATTTTCATTCGGGAAGGGCTGTTGCAAGGGGGGGTGAAGGGCGAGTCGAAGGCGGTGGCCCGATTGGCGGAGTTGCGGGAAGAGATCGAGTCAATCGAACACAAGCTGCGTCGCGGCGGAGGTCTTTGGAGCGAGGAAGCGGTGGTGGATTTCTTCGAGAGCCGGCTGCCCGAGGGGATGTGCACGGCCAAGGCCTATCATCGATGGCGGAAGGAGCATGAGGAGGGAAATCTTCCGACCCGGGAGGATGTGGTGTTGGAAGATTTGGAGGACCTGGATCTTTCGGGTTTCCCGGATTCGATCGTCCACCGTGATCAGGAGTACGCCTTGTACTATCGTTGTGCCGCCGGCGAGCGGGATGATGGGGTGACCCTTGGCGTGCACATTGATCAGCTTCCGGGTTTGCCGGACTGGTTGCCGGGCTGGGGGGTGCCGGGAGACTTGTGGTACCGGACGGAGTGGATGATTCGTTCCTTGCCGAAGGATCTGCGGCGGGAGTGTCAGCCGGTGGCGGAAAGAGCGGATGAATTTACGGATCTCTGGAGGGATCGCGAGAAGGAGGGGGCTTTCGAAGTACTACTGGCGAAGTACTTGAGTGAGGTCAGCGGCTTCGAAGTGTTGCCCGGAAGTTTCAACAGGGATCGTCTGCCTGAGCACCTCGTCACCAAGGTATGGATTTGCGATGATGCGGGTGAGGAGTTGGCGTTTGGAACTTGTGTCGATGCATTGAAGGAAGCCTTGGGAAGTCTGGTGACGGAGCGCTTTGAGGAAGCCGCGAACGAGGAATGGGAGCAGGCGGGGTGGATGGAGTGGCCGGAGGGTGAGGTGCCCGAATCGACGGAGACCGCAGCAGGGACGGCGTATCCTGCTTTGGTTGACGAGGGTGAGAGCGTGGGAACGAGAGCGTTTTCGAGGCGGGAGGAAGCGGCGGAATCGCATCGGGCTGGCCTGGTGCGCTTGCTGGCGCTGGCGCAGCCGGAGCAGGTGGCTTATGTGCGGAAGAAGATGCCGCTGGGCTTGATGGCGAAAGTCGAGTTGCCGAAGATGGCATGTCCCTTGGATGACCTGATCGCGCTGGCGGGGGAAGGAACGCTGGGACCGGACTGGATTTCCACGGCGGAGGAATTTTCATCACGCGCGGAGAGTGCTCGCGGAAGTTGGTGGGAGTCGGCCCAGAAGATCGGAGCGTCTCTGGATCGGAGCGTGGATGAATTGCAAGCGATCAGGGAGTGGCTCCATGAGCACCGCGCGGATCGTCATCTGGGGGAAGTGGCGGAAGATTTGGAAGAGCAGCTGAGCTGGTTGTTTCGCAAGCGCTTCGCCTGGCGGGCGGGCTATGCGCGGATTATCGACTATCAGCGCTATTTACGGGGTATCCAGTCGCGGATCGGTCGACTGGGAAGTCTTCCTTTGGTCAAGGATCTCGAGAAGATGGACCGGGTGCGGAAGTATTGGGAGCCTTGGTATGCGGAGTGGGCGAAGCGACCTGATGATCCGGCTCTATGGGATTATGGCTGGAAGCTTGAGGAGTTTCGTATCTCGATCTTTGCGCCGGATGTGGGTGCGGTGGGAAAGGTGAGCGAGAAGGTGTTGGAGAAGTGCCGGGTGGCCGCTGGGCTTTGATCGGTGGGGCGCTGGAAAATTGAAACGCCAAGACGCCAAGGACGCCAAGTTGGAGGTGATGTTGGCGGAGGGGATGGGTGACTCCTTGTGGGGTTGAAACGTCGCTACGCGACATGGGTTCAATGGGCTTGGACTCCGTGGACTGAAGTCCACGGCCAACGTGGATCGTCCCAAAGGGACGGGGAGCCGCTCGATCAGGCACTTCTTTGGCTCTGATCTGTCGTCCCGATGGGACGGGGAGTTGCTCAACCCGGCAGCAAGTCTCTGACTTGGATGCTTTCCCACCAGTTCTTGAAGTTGGCGACGAATTTGTCGTGGTCGGGATGAACCTGATAGGCGTCCTGGTCTTCGACCGATTTGAACTGCATTGAGGTGGCGTAGTCCCATGACTGGTCGATGACAGGGCGCTCCATGACGGGCGCGGGCTTTCCCCAGATGCCGCCGGCGACTGACGGGATCTTGAACAGGGCGGCGAGTCCGGCTTCGAAGAGGGCGCGGTCGGCGTCGTTCTTATGCTCGGGTTTCAGCCAGAAATAGACGTGATGTTCCATGTCTTGAAAGTAGCGCGATAAAGAGTGGGGAGCAAGGGTGGGATGATGTAGGGTGTCGCGCGTGCGATGGCTGCTTTTGATCTTGATGGCTGGGCTGGGCGTGGCCGAAGAGCTCCCGCTGAAAGTGGCGAGTGAGGGCAGGTTGCAGTTGATAGTGCCTGCGAGTGGGCAGCCGATCGGAGAGGTTCAGGTTTCTAGGGGGACTTCCGGGCGCGGGAGCTGGCTCGAAGACGCGGGTGAGCGTGAGCGACTGGTGGATGTCAGCTTTGCCGTGGATTGGTGGCGATGGCGTGATCTTGAGATTGCCTTCATGCCGAATTCGGATGGTTCGATCGAGCTCCACCTCAGTGGGCCATGGGCTGAAGAGGCGCCGGGGGTGATCTTTCGGCAGGAGATATTGTGGGACGGGCTGGAGGCGCAAGGAACGGAAATCTTGAATGGGGACTTTGCGTCCATGGATGGTTGGGAATCGCCATGGCGGAGTGCATTGACTGCTGATCAGTGGCCGATCGAAGGGAGGGAGCTGGCAGCTTCATGGCACGGTCGGCCTTTGGTTCAGCAGCTCAAGGTGAAGGCAGGCCGGGAGGTGAGAATCACGTTGAAAGCAAGGGCGGCGGTGGTTCCGGGATATGTCGAACCTGTGAAGCTGAAGGGGAAGACTGCGGCGCATCGTGCCAACTCGCTAATGAAGCGTGGAGTGAATCTCGGCAACTGCTGGGAAGCTCCACCAGGGTCGTGGGGGATTCGTTATGATGTGAGTGATATCGATCGCATCGCTGCTGCGGGATTCGATCACGTGCGGGTGCCGGTGGCTTGGCATTTTCACATGGAGGGAGGAAAGATATCTCCAGCCTTTCTCAAGGAACTGGAGCCGGTCCTTAGAAGAGCATTGGAGAAGAAAATGATCGTGATGCTGAACTGGCATCATTTTGATGACCTCACCTCGGATCCGGACGGCAAGTTGGGAGCGTTTGTCGGGGGATGGCGTGCCGTTGCAGCGCACTTCGCCGATTGGCCTTCAGGGCTGTATTTCGAATTACTGAATGAACCGAAAGGTGAGCTTGGTGGATCGAAGCTCAACGAGGTACATGCCGCGACGATTGGTGCGATTCGCGCGATTAGTGCGGAGCGGATCATCGTGGTGAATCCAGGGCGATGGGCGACGACGAATGCCTTGGGTGAACTGCACCTTCCTGATGGCGATGATCGAATTATTGTCAGTGTTCATTGTTACGCGCCATTTGAGTTCACCCACCAGGGAGCGGAGTGGGTCGATCTGGAGCATGTCAAAGGTGTCGAGTTTCCCGGAAATCTTCCCCTGCTGTATGAGCAGGAACTCGACGATGCGGTGGCCTGGTCCAAGCACTTCGGAAGGCCGGTTCACTTGGGTGAATTCGGCGCTTATTCGACAGCAGATATTGAATCACGTCGTCGCTATGCCAGAGCCTTGAGGAAAGCGGCTGAGGCGCGGGGAATTCCGTGGTGCTGGTGGGAGTGGAAAGCGGGTTTCGGTTGCTGGGATGGAGAGAAGAACGAGCCCATACTGATCAGGGAACTGATGGGTGAGTGAATTGCGGAGCTTGAGGTGGGAAGGTATTGCGGCCAGTCTGGTTCCAGTGTTCGGAAAAACAGGAGTGATTGTCGCTGGTGGGTCGTGTCTTCTATGCTCGTGCGGGAGTATTGCGGAAAATGCGACAAGGTCTTATGAGCGATTGCCTCCGGCAGCGGCGACGGCGATGCTGGGAAGGACGGCTTTTCGTGCGACGGCGGTGGCGACGCTTCGTCAGCCGGTCACGTCGACCAAGACAGGCTTCGCCTTATGGTGGCACCGTTCGCGGGAAATCATGGTTGGCAACGTGCCGGTATCGATGTCGCTGGCGGAGGTTCCGAATGAACAGCCTGGTAGCGAAGCTTTCGAGCGATTCCTCGACCAGGAAGGACTGCCCAAACGAGAGCTGGGAAGCATCCGGTGTCTTGTTGATGGTCCGGAATTCTTCTCAGAGTTCGACCGGCAGCTTGCTGCGGCGAATAAGTCGGTCGACGTGCAGATCTACATTTTTGATAACGACGACATTGGGGTGCGCTATGCTCGCAAATTGGCAGCGAAGTCGAAACACGTGCCGGTGCGCGTGATCTTCGATGACCTCGGGACGAACACGGCAATGATTTCGCCACCGCTGACACCGGCTCCGAAGGGCTTCGTGCCGCCTGATGACATGAAGGACTGTTTGCAGCAGGATTCCGAAGTAGAGGTCAGGAGGACACTCAATCCGTGGTTGGTGGCGGACCATACCAAGTTGATGGTTTTCGACAACAAGACGGCGATCCTTGGAGGCATGAACATCGGCCGGGAGTACTACTCCGAATGGCACGACCTCATGCTGAAGGTGGAAGGGCCGGTGGTCGGGAGTCTCGCGCGTGAGATCCAGTCGGCATGGAGAAAATCGGGGCCGTGGGGAGATTATTCAGGGTTTTTTCCGCGGCGGACCATCCAGTGGCCGGAGGCGAAAGGGGGGGAAACCCTGATGCGGTTGCTCAGGACGGATGCAGCAGCGGGTCGATCCGAGGTTCTGAAGGCTGCGATTGCCGCGATGCGGGCGAGTCGGGAGCGGATTTGGATTGAGAACCCGTATTTTGCTTCCGACGATCTCGTGCGTGCGGCGCAAGAGGCGGCGAGGCGGGGTGTGGACGTGCGGGTAGTCTTTCCTGCGGAGAATGATTCGTCGTTGATGGAGGCGTCAAATCTGGCGACAGCGCGCGAGTTGATTGCCGCCGGGGTGAAAGTCTACCACTATCCCCGCATGACCCACTTGAAGGCGATGATCTGCGATGGGTGGGCGACGGTTGGCTCGGCGAATTTCGACATCCTGAGCATGAGGATCAATCGTGAGCTGAATCTTGCGTTTTCGGACGAGCGGAGCGTGAAGGATCTGGCGGACTCAATTTTTCTTCCTGATTTCCGGCGTTCGAAGAGGGTTCGGATGAAGGACACGGAGTCGTCGGTGGCTCCTTTCGCGGAGTTGATTGCGGACCAGCTTTAAGGGCGGCTGACGGAATAAGTTGCAAGGTAGGGAAGCAGCTGACGTAGTTGCTGACGTATGCGCGTATTTTTGTTGCTTGGGGCTCTTTGTTCGATCGTTTTTGCCAAAGAGCGACCTAATATTGTTTTCATCTTTTCCGACGACCATGCGTTGAATGCGATTTCGGCTTATCGCGGACCGCTGAAAGAAGTCGCACCGACACCGAATCTGGACCGGATTTCCAATGAAGGGATGATCTTCACGAGATCGTACTGCACGAATTCGATCTGCGGTCCATCGCGGGCGGCGATCCTGACCGGCAAGCACAGCCACATCAACGGCTTCCTGGACAACAACAGTTCGAGGTTCGACGGCAGTCAGACGACCTTTCCCAAATTACTGCGTGAGTCCGGCTACCAGACGGCGATCATCGGCAAATGGCATTTGGTTTCGGAACCCGAGGGTTTCGATTTCTGGGAAATCCTGCCGGGTCAGGGAAGTTATTATAATCCGGATTTTCTGCAGCAAGGCGGCAAGAAGAAGCGGTATGAAGGATACTGTACGGATCTCATCACGGATCGGGCGATTGAGTGGCTCGATTCACGCGACAAGAACAAGCCCTTCATGTTGATGTGCCAGCACAAGGCACCCCATCGCAACTGGAGTCCCGCACCGCGTCACTACGATCTCTTCGAGGATGAGGAGATTCCGGAGCCGGAAACCTTGTTTGACGACTATTCCGGGAGAAGTGAGACATTGAAGAAGCAGGCAATGTCGATCGCCAAGGACATGTATTGGGGTCATGACATGAAGCTTCATGGCGAAAACCTCTTTCCGGAGGATTTTGCCTCCGGTATCAAGAATGGTGAGTATGGCCGAATGACTGCCGAGCAGAAGAAGGCCTGGGATGCGGCGTATGAGCCGCGGAATCAGGAGATGATTGAGAAGGTCCGATCCGGCGAGTTGAAGGGCGATGAGATCACACGCTGGAAGTATCAGCGCTACATCAAGGACTACCTGCGCTGCATCCGTGCGGTGGACGAGAATGTTGGACGGGTGCTGGATTACCTCGATGAGAATGGGCTGAAGGACAACACGATCGTCATTTATTCTTCGGACCAGGGTTTCTACCTCGGTGAGCATGGATGGTACGACAAACGCTGGATGTTTGAGGAAAGCCTTTCGATGCCCTTTCTCATCCGGTGGCCGGGGGTGATTGAACCTGGTTCAAGAACGGGGACGATGATCCAGAACATCGACTACGCTCCGACCTTCCTCGAAATCGCCGGGGTTGAAATTCCTGAAACGGTGCAGGGCAGGAGCCTGCTGCCGGTGCTGAATTCATCGGGAGGGAAACCTGATGATTGGCGAGAAGGGATCTACTATTATTACAGTGGGGAGAGGACGCACCAGGTGGCGGCTCACGACGGGGTCCGGGATGAACGTTACAAGCTGATGTATTTTCCGGGGGATGACGAATGGAATCTGTTTGATCTGGAGAAGGATCCGCAGGAGATGAGGTCCGTGCACGACGATCCCGAGTATGCGCCGGTGCTGGCGAAGATGAAGGCACTTTATGACAATTTGCGTTCCCAATACCGGATGGGCGTGGCCACGGTTCCGGCACACCGCAATGGCGAGGGCTGGTGGCAGCAGCGGCATGCGTCAAAGGTCAAGGAGGCGAAGAAGGGAGGCTATGAGCTGGTTTTCATCGGAGATTCGATCACTCAGGGATTCGAGGGCGTGGGTAAGGTGGCGTGGGACGAGTTCTACAAGGACCGCAAGGCTTTGAATCTAGGGTATTCCGGCGACCGGACCGAACATGTGCTGTGGCGCCTGATGAACGGGGAGCTGGAGAACGTGGATCCGAAACTGTTCGTGCTGATGATCGGGACGAACAATACGGGGCATCGTCAGGACCCGCCGGAGGAGACGGCGATGGGGATTCAATTGATTCTCGAGCTGTTGCAGGATCGCAAACCGGACGCTGAAATCCTCCTGCTGTCCGTCTTTCCCCGGGACCCCAAGCCCGATGGCAAGCTGCGCAAGATCAATGAGGGGATCAACGAGTTGATTCAGCCGATGGCGGATGGCAAGCAGGTTCACTGGCTCGATCTGAGCGAGGTGTTTCTCGATGACGACGGTGTTCTCCCCGAGACCGTGATGCCTGACAGCCTTCATCCGAAGGCGCTCGGCTATGACATGTGGGTGGAGGGGATGGAGCCAAAGATCAAGGACTTGCTGGAATGAGTCCGGAGAAGGTGCAGATGTATGAGGCGGTCAAGGGAGTGGTTTTCGCCGGTGAGTATCCGGGGTTCTGGAAGCCCAAGCTTGCGCTGAAGCGCTTGAACTTCGTGGTTGGGCAGGGAGTCACGACCTTCGTCAATCTGACGACCAAGCACGATCAACTGGAACCCTATGAAGGCCTGCTGGCGGGGATCGATCCGGGGTTGAAGCACTTGCCTTTTCCCATTCCGGACATGGACGTGCCGTCATCGGACGAAGTGATGTCGCAAGTGCTTGCGGCGATCCGCCGTGAAGGGGAGGCGGGTCGCGTTTGCTACGTGCACTGCTGGGGCGGGATCGGTCGCACCGGCACGGTGATCGGGTGCTTGTTCCGAGAGCAGGGATTGGGAGCGGACGAGGCTTTGGAGAAGGTGCAGTCGCTCTATGCGAAAGGGATGCCCAAGGTAGCCCGGAACCCCCATTCACCGCAAACGCGGAAGCAGTGCGACTATGTGCGGGACTGGGGCGGGTGAGGTCCTACTTTTCAGGCTGCGACTGCCGCGCTGAGGGCTTTGTTGAAGGCGCCTTCGCCGGTTTCCACTCGAGGTTGACCGAGTAGAAGTTCTTGTGGGTGTTGACCCGGTAGCGACCGTCGTCACCGCGGACGGCGCGCTGTTCATGGTCATCGATGACGACCTTGATGTCCGGTTCCTCACTATTGATGCCACAGAAGGTCAGGTGGATGGTTTCGTAGCCGGGTTCCCAATGGCCCTGCCATTCCCGGTGCAGGTTCAGATGTCCTGCACTTCCCTTGAGATGAATTCTTGATTCGCGGTAGCCGCCGTCGCGCCATGCCTGGCCATCGCCATCATCTTCATACCACTCGCTTGTCTCCTCGCCATTCTTGGTCCAGATGCGGAGCTCGGGTTCGGGGTGTTCGATTTCTCCGACATACTGCTGGACCGGCCAGTGGGGAATGATCGCACCGCTGCGGACGAAGACCGGGATGCGATCGAGGGGACATTCGATCCAGATGTCCTTGGCGACCGCCTTCGGGTGGGAGTCGTCGTGGTAGGCAAACCAATCTCCTTTGGGAAGATAGAGGAAGCGACCTTCTTCGCCTTCTTCCATGATTGGGACGACGTAGATGTGATCGCCGAAAAAGAACTCGGCACTCCGCCAGTAGGCGTCTGGGTTCTTGAAGTCGACGAATGGGAGCGAGCGCAGCATCGGGGTGCCGTCGCGGACATACTGGCGGAAGGTGGTGTAGATGGTGGGAAGAAGCTGGTAGCGGAACTCGATGGCATCGCGCACCCGCTCGGTGGTTTTTTTGTCGAATGACCAGGGTTCCTGTTCGCCGTGATCACCCGATGAGTGGGTGCGGAAAAAGGGATGGAAGACGGCGAGCTGGACCCAGCGGAGGTAGAGCTCGGCCGAGGGTGTTTCGATGAAGCCACCGACATCGGAGCCGATGAAGGACATGCCACAGGAGGCCAGACGCTGGCACTGGAGATTGGCGATGCTGAGGTGCTCCCAGGAGGCGACATTGTCGCCGGTCCATGCGCAGGCGAAGCGCTGGGTGCCGGCGTAGGCTGAGCGGGTGATGGAGAAGGTGCGGCGGCCGTTGCCACTGCGGCGCAGGCCTTCTTGAGTGGCACGGACCATTTGCATCCCGTAAACATTGTGGGCCTTGCGGTGGGAGCAGGGGTGTCCGTCGTAGTTGTGACGCACGTCGCGTGGGAAGGTGCCTTCTTCGAAGACGGCGGGTTCGTTCATGTCGTTCCAGATGCCGCGGACACCGGTCTCGGCGATCAGGTTGTGGAACAGTCCGGCCCACCAGTCGCGGACTTCGGGATGGGTGAAGTCGGGGAAGTGGCAGAGGCCGGGCCAGACGGAGCCCTTGAAAAGCGATCCGTCCTGACGTCGGCAGAAGTAGCCTTTTTCGTAAGCTTCCTGCCAGACCGGGTATTCGGGGTCGATTTTCAGGCCGGGGTCGATGATGGCGACGGTTTTAAAGCCGTCCTTTTCGAGATCGGCGATCATCTTCTTCGGCTCGGGAAAGCGTTCGGCATCCCAAGTGAAACAGCGGTAGCCGTCCATGTAGTCGATGTCGAGATAGAGCGCGTCGCAGGGGATGCGGCGTGAGCGGAAGCCGTCGGCAATCCCGCGCACGACGGCTTCGGGGTAGTAGCTCCACTTGCACTGATGGTAGCCGAGGGTCCAGAGCGCCGGCATGTTGACGAGACCGGTGAGACGGGTGTAGCGGCGGATGACATCGAGGGGTTCCGGGCCATGAATGAAGTAGTAGTTCATCTCCCCACCTTGGGAGAAAAACGATGTCACATCCGGGCTTTCGGCACCGAGGTCGAAGGAGGTGCGGAAGGTGTTGTCGAAGAAAATGCCGTGAGCGGTGCCTTTGCAGAGGCTGATGTAGAAGGGGATGTTTTTGTAGAGCGGATCGGTATCGGGGGTGTAGGCGTAGGTATCGCTGCCCCACATCTGGAAGCGCCGACCACGCAGGTTGAGATCGCAGGATTTGTCGCCGAGGCCGTAAAAGTATTCTTCGGACTGACAGACCTTGCTCATTTTGACGATCTCGCCGCCATACTGCTTGTTGTCCTGCCAATGGTAGCCCTTGTCGTCCTGGCTGAGGATCGTTCCAGTATTGGTGTCGGTGACCGTGGTCTTGAGTCCGCTGCGGTTGACCCGAATGGAGAGGCTCCCGGTTTTGATGGCGACGCCATCGCCGAACTCAACGACTTCGTGTTCGGGAACCACGGGTTGGTAATTCGGGTCGAGGGCATAGCTGAAGTCGTCCTCGAAGCGGCCTTCGGGCGTGAAGCGGAAGCGTACTACCCCGTCGCATACGAGTGAGACGCGAAGCAGCACGCCGTTGTCGGTGAGAAACTCGAAAACGCCATCGGCAGGCTGGCGAAATTCGACGACCCGACCGGGAAAAAAATCGGCGACTCCTTTTGAGCCGCGGGCCTTTTCCATGTAGTTGCCTGAGAAATCTTCGGATGCCATCGGTGGGGTCAGATTAATGTGGAGCGGCGATCGTGCCAAGCCCGCGAACACGGCAGAGAGCTTGAAGATTGAGGGCACGATGGGGTTACGTGGATACCCGCAAATTCTCTGGACTTTGGCGCAGTGGATGCTCAGAGATTGAAAGGTTGGGATCGAGGCTAAGTTGTTTTCTCGGGGCAACCGCTTTTTCCCCATGAAACGCCTGCGGATACTGAAACTGGGATGGGAATTTCCCCCATTGATCAATGGGGGCTTGGGAATTGCCTGCCTTGGGATTTCGAGGGCTCTGGCCAAGCACGTCGATCTCCAGGTGATCGTCCCGAAAAGCGCGGCCGATACGCATTTCGATGGTTTCACGCTCACCGGGCTCAACAATCTGAAGGCGACGCAGTTGGTGACGACCGAGGAGAAGTATCGCTATGAGAGTTTCGCCCGCATCGAGCGGGTTCCCATTCATCTGGATCCTTACTCCAGCGAGGAAACGACGGTGGAGAAGATCCGCATGGAGCCGGGGGGTGAGGTGACGTTCTCGAAGACGACGCAGGTTCAGTTGGATCGTTTCAAGATGGACGACCTCTATGGCGGTGATCTCGCGATGAAGGTGATCGAGTTTTCCAAAGTGGCGGCGAAGCTGGCGATGCTGCAGGACTTCGATCTGGTCCACGCCCACGACTGGATGACCTATCTTGCCGGAGTGGAGGTGAAGAAGGCGACCGGCAAGCCGCTGGTGGTGCACGTGCATGCCTCGCAGTATGATCGAGCGGGTGCGGATGCGCGTGGCTGGATTTACGAGGTGGAAAAGTATGGGATGGAAGAGGCGGATCGGGTGATTCCGGTCAGTCAATACACCGGGCAGGTTTGTGCGGGGCATTATGGCATTGATCCGGAAAAAATTCGGCCGGTGCACAATGGAGCGGACCCGGTGGATGTCTTCCAGATGAAGAAGAAGTTCCCGGAGAAGCTGGTGCTGTTTCTCGGTCGTTTGACCGCCCAGAAGGGTCCCGAGTTCTTTCTGGAGATCGCGGCGAAGGTCCTGGAAAAAAACAAGGACGTGCGCTTCGTGATGGCCGGAACCGGTGAGCGATTGCGGCCGCTGATCGAGAGCGGTGCCTTCCGCGGGCTGGGCGACTATTTCCATTTCACGGGATTTCTCAACAAGGAGAAGGTGAATGAATTGCTTTCGATGACCGACGTCTACTGCATGCCCTCGGTCTCGGAGCCCTTTGGTCTTTCGGCGCTTGAGGCGGCACAGTTCGGGATTCCGGCAGTGATCTCCAAGCAGTCAGGATGTGCCGAGGTGCTCAAGGGGGCGCTGGTGGCGGACTTCTGGGATACGGAATTGATGGCCAAGCACATCAGCGATTTGCTTTCGGACGAAGTGCTCCGCGAAAAGGTCGTGAGGCAGGCGGCCGAGGATATCACATCGTCGACCTGGGATGCCGCGGCGGAAAAGGTGGTCGAGATCTATCACGAGTTGGTACCTTGAAGTCGAAACTCCCAGCCTCGGCCCCGGATGTGTCCCTCTACTTTCAGGTTCACCAGCCGAATCGCCTGATTCCCTACGATTTCTTTCGTATCGGGGAGCATGCCTTTTATGAAGACGATCTCTTGAATGCGGAGATTCTCTCGAAGGTTTCCGAGAAGTGTTATCTGCCGGCGAACGCGATGTTCGAGCGTTTGCTGAAGAAGCACAAGGGAGGCTTCCGGATCGCGATGTCGATCAGTGGCACGGTGATCGAGCAGATGAAGGCGCATCGCCCGGATGTGCTGAAGTCTTTCCAGAGTCTGGTGGCCACGGGGCATGTGGAATTGCTGGCGGAGACCTACTATCACTCGCTTGCTTATCTTCATTCCAAGAAGGAATTCGAGCGCCAGGTGGAGATGCATCTGGACCTGATGGAGGAGGTTTTTCAAGTGAGGCCGCGTGTGTTTCGCAATACGGAACTGATTTACAACAACGCCATTGCCGCGCAGGCGGAAACGATGGGCTTCGATGGCATTTTGGCCGAGGGTGTGAACTGGGCGCTCAATGGCAAGTCACCGAACTTCCTCTACCGGGCGCCCGAGGTCACCCAGTTGAAGACGATTCTGCGGAATCCCGGCTTGTCCGACGATGTGGGTTTTCGCTTTTCGGACAAGAACTGGAGCGAGTGGCCGCTGACTCCTGAGAAGTTCGCCGAGTGGATCGCGGAGTCCGATGGGGATGTGGTGAATCTGTTCATGGACTATGAGTCCATTGGTGAACATCAATGGGAAGATACCGGCATCTTCGAGTTCTGGGAAAAGCTACCTCAAGCCGTGATTAATGAAGACATCCGCTGGGTCACGCCTGGCGAGGTGGTGGACTTGTACCGGGCTTCGAAGGAGTATGATTGCCACTGGCCGACATCATGGGCGGATGCGGAGCGCGACTTGAGTGCGTGGATGGGAAATGTGATGCAGCAGGAAGCGATCGGGAAGATTCATCGACTCGAGGACGAGGTGCTGGCGGCGAAGGATGATGATCTAACAAGAGTGTGGGCGAAACTTCAGACCTCGGACCATTTTTACTGGATGTCGACCAAGGGTGGGACGGATGGCGGGGTTCATCAGTACTTTTCGCCGTATGAGTCATCGTATGACGCCTACATCTATTTCATGAATACGCTCGCGGATTTGCAGGTCCGTTTGAAACGGATACGGGAAAAGGAGTCGCAGTCGACGAAGACGAAGGAGCTCAAGCCCGAGGCGGTGAAGAAGGCGGGCTCCTGAACTGATTCGGCTTAGGCTGAAAGTGCGTCGTCGGGCTTGCTTTCACTGAGGCGAACCTCTGCTTCGAACGGGATTTCGATGGTGAAGCGGGTGTCGACTCCGGGCGTCGAGGTGACGTTGATGCTTCCGCCATGGGCTTCGATGGCGCGTTTGACAATCGATAGGCCGAGTCCGGTGCCTTTGATCTCTTCCTGGGAGTGATGCTTCTCAACACGGTAGAAGCGGCGAAAGATGTGGGTGAGATCCGCGCTGGGAATGCCGACGCCATCGTCGGCGACCCAGATCCGAGTGACGCCGTCAACTCGTTCACAGCCGATCGATACACTCAGTCCTTTGCGTGGGTTCTGTTTCAGGGCGTTTTCAACCAGATTGAATAGGACCTGGGTCCAGTAGAAGCGATCCCCCAGAATGGTGAGGTCCTCGTCCGGCATTTCGATCTTGATGTTCGCCTGCTGACCTTGAATGACGAGTTCCAGGCGTTCGAGGACATCCTGAATGCATGAGCGGAGACGAAAGGGTTTGATTTTGAGAGCCGCTGCTTCACCGGACTCGAGGCGGGAGATCACGAGCATGTCTTCGACGATGCGGGCAATGCGCTCGGTGTGCTTGCGCATGATTTTGAGGAAACGCCTTGTAAGATCAGGGTCTTCGAGAAGCCCGTCGTCGAGGAGGTTCTCCAGATAGCCATTGATGATCGCCAGAGGTGTCCGGAGTTCATGAGAGGCATTGGCCACGAAGTCCTTTCGAACCTGTTCGGTTTGGTGTTCGCTGGTCACGTCACGGATGACCACCCGGGTCGTTGGTTTTTGTTCCGGAC